>CAZFSH010000006.1:0-9721 GCA_964521935.1 uncultured Propionivibrio sp. | reverse complement strand
ACACGCTTGCTATCGCTGGATATGCGTGTTCTCGATCCAGCCTGGATTGGCATGAAGTTACGCAAGTTGCTCAATTACGCCGAGCCGCTGGGTGATTTCATGGCCAAAGTGCCGGGCTCCAACAAGCAGCAAAACTGGCCATCCACCGTTGCCTACGTTGCCCGCTTGATCATGCACCGCTACGCCATGCTGGGTATTCTTGATGAGAATGGTTTCCCGACACGGGACATGGGCATTCTCGAAAGCCCGAATGGCACGACCCCGACCGCCGGCACCGTCAAGGTGACGCAAGGCTCCTTGTGCACTGAATGCGGCAACATGACGGTGATCCGCAAAGACGGTTGCGACTTCTGCACCGCCTGCGGTGCGGTAGGTACCTGCGGCTAGTCGCTAGCCTACGCAAACGGGTTCTGTTGTTGTCGGAGTGACCATAGTCTGCAATAACTGCGACCATAGTTTGCAATCCGTATGAGCTTAACAAGCACGGACTAGCTCGAATGAGCTAAGCATCGAGACCTACGACGGCGAAATCCGTCGTAGGTTTTTTTCACTCGGCATCTTGAGTCCGGCGACTTCTCAGTAGTGCCCGCTTTATTTCCTTCGTATCCACGTGTCCGCCATAAAAACCGTGGACACTATTGCTCTACTTGCCAGCGTTCAATGTAGGGTGGTTGAATGCTTAGATAACAGGCCTGTTTATTGCTTATTTCCAAATATATTCACTTTTGCGGAGATAAGCTCATGACGATATCGGCCAGCAACATTCTTCTGGAACTTGCCAGTTTTCGCACGCAGAGCCTGGCATCCTTGTTCTCATCGTCGGCGCCGGAGCAAAGTAGCGGCAGCAGCTTTGCCGATATTTTGGGCGGCAAGTCGGCAGATCTTGCCGGCGCACAGAGTCAAAGTGGCCGCAATATGAGCCTGTTTGACCCGGAGTCCGGCTACAAGATGATGACGACCATCAACAACAGCGAAGCCTCGATCAAGGCGCAGTACGCCGAGCTGCGCCAGCTGGGCAGCGATGTCGAGCACATGGAGGCGGTGGGTGAGCAACTGAGTGTCGTAGACACCAGCTCAACCGACGCGGACATCATCTCGCGCATGCAAGGCTTTGTCGATAACTACAATCAGTGGGTTGATCGTTTTGCACCGACTGTCGAGAACGGTGGCGTGCTGGACAACATCCAAGCGGCTGAAATGTCGCTGTTTGAGCTCGAACAAAGCGTCAGGAATGTTTTTGTCGGTGCTAAAGATGGGTTCCATGGCATGGAAAGCCTCGGGCTGAAAATCGACCCGACCACCAGACAGGCAAGTCTGGACACGCGCCAGCTCACCAGCGCCCTCGCCGGCAATCGCTCAGCGGCTGTCGAGGCCATTGATGAATTCAGTGCCAATTTTGCCAAGGCCGCCGACATGCTCAATGCCCCGAATAATGTGATCCCGAAACAACTGGATAATTGCAACCGAGCCATCCAGTTCATCGCCAGCAACCGCAGCAGCTTGCAAGCTGAATTCGGCACGGGCGATGCCGCGCAACCCAGCAGCCAGGTCGCCAAAGCACTCTCCGCTTATGAGCAAGCCTTTGCTATCAGCTGATGACTGGTTTTACTGAGCAATTGGGCCTTTTGCAACCCAGGCACGCCATAATCACGGCACGATGAACACGGCGTTCATCGTCTGCCGTGGAGAGGTGTTGTGAGCAATACGTCGAGTGATGTCGTCAAACCCGTAAATCCCCTCAGCCCGCAAGACGCGCTGTTTTTATATCTTGAGCAGCGCCACCAGCCCATGCATGTGGCAGGCTTACAGATCTACACACCACCACCCGGCTCCGATGCCGATTACGTACAGCAGCTTTACCAATCCTGGCGTACACATTTGCAGGCACAGCCGCCCTTCAATGCGCGTCCGGTAGAGCAAATGGGCAAGTGGTCATGGCAAGACGATCAGGAGTTTGATCTCGACTACCACCTACGCCACCTCGCCCTGCCCCGCCCCGGCCGCATTCGAGAACTGCTGGTGCTGGTGTCACAGTTGCATGCCACCCTGCTTGATCGCAACCGTCCGCTCTGGGAAATCTATCTGATTGAAGGCTTGAGTGACGGCCGTTTTGCCCTCTACACCAAGTTTCACCATGCTCTGGTGGATGGCGTCACCGGTATCCGCCTGATGGCCTCAGCCTTGTCGGCCAATAAAAAAACCATCAAACCGCCACTCTGGGCGCTGCCGGCACCGGCGACATCCCAGCGCAAGCCAACGTCAACCAAGCCCAAAGAGACAGGCTTGTGGGCATTCAAACCGGTTTATGAGGCAATCCAAACTGGTCTGGAAATTTTGCCCGGACTGAGCAGCGGCTTTTTTGACATCCTGCGCTCTGGGCAAGATACCGGCAGCTTGGCTATGCCCTATCAGGCCCCGCCAAGCATGTTCAACGTCGCCATTTCCGGATCGCGCCGCTTTGTGGCGCAGTCTTATTCCTTGGAGCGAATCAAACATCTGGGCCAAAGTGCTGGTGCGACGGTCAATGACATTACGCTCGCGGTTTGCGCTTACGCCTTGCGCCAGTATCTGCTGGCACACGAGGCACTACCCGCCAAGCCCTTGATTGCCATGGTGCCCGTCTCGCTGCACGGTGAAACCACTGCCGGGGGCAATCAAGTCGGCATGATCCTGGCCAATCTGGCCACCGATATTGCCGATCCGATCAAGCGCCTGGCCGTGATCGTTGAATCGACAACGCGCGCTAAAGACCGACTGAAAACCATGACCCGCGTGGAAAAAATGGCTCACGCGGCGATGATGCTCTCGCCCATGCTGCCCGGCATGGTCACCGGTGGCGCACGCGAGCGCCCTGCGTTCAACCTGGTTATATCTAATGTCCCCGGCCCGCGCGAAACCCTGTACCTCAATGGCGCACGGCTGGACGAAGCCTACCCGGTATCCATCCCCGCCGCTTACATGGCCCTGAATATCACCGTTAGCAGTAATGCCGACACACTCGGCTTCGGCTTCACTGCCTGCCGACGCTCAGTGCCCGCTTTGCAGCGCATGGTGGATTACACCGATGACGCCTTTGCCGAATTGGAGGCGGCTTTGCTAGCCACGGCTACCTCGGCTAAAACGAAAGCCAAACCACGCAAAGCGCCCACCAACACGCCCCGAAAACCGGCTACCAAAAATACCTCACCAGTTACCGCTTCTACCACCCAAACCACCCCATTACGGAAAGTGAAACCTCATGCCTGAACTGATCCTCCTTGCCGGACTCGCTGGCTTTCTCGGCAGCCACTCTGTCAGCATCTTTGCCAATGATTGGCGCAGCGCGCAAATCGCCCGACTCGGCGAAAAACGCTGGAAAGAATTGTTTGCAGTCGTATCACTGCTCAGTTTTGCACTGATCGTCTGGGGCTACGGCGAGAGCCGGCTGGTACCTACCGTACTATGGACACCACCAGTATGGACGCGCCATCTCGCCGCCTTGCTTACCCTCCCCGCCTTCTTGCTGCTCACCGCCGCTTACGTTCCGGGAAACCGCCTTAAAAGCGCTGTTGGTCACCCGATGGTGGCTGGCACCAAAGCATGGGCGCTGGCGCACTTGCTCGCTAACGGCAATCTGGCCGATGTACTCTTGTTTGGTAGTTTTCTTGTATGGGCGATTGCGAGTTTCATCAGCGCGCGCAAACGCGACCGCCTAGCTGGACGCAGTTATCCGGCCGGCCCAGCCAGCCGAAACCTATTGACCGTGATAATTGGCCTTATTGCGTGGGGCCTATTCGCCCGTTATCTGCATCTATCGCTGATCGGCGTATCGCCATTTGCTGGCGGCTGAAACTGAAAATTAGCGCTGAAGGCTTAATTCCCGTAGATATTTTCCCGAAAGTATCTACGGACAATTTTTTCGTCAGTGCCTTCGTCACAAATCGCCGTAAGTCCCGTGTTGATCTTTTCTTGCAGATCAATGTCGTGCTTGCACACGGCGGCTGCACTCATTTGGCGGCCATTGATTCCAAAGCTTCCCAGCGCGCCATTGCCGCCAGCATCTGCTCGTCCAGTTCTTCGAGCCGCTGCTGTGCCTGCTTCACGCTCTCTGCCGGCCCTTTGTAAAACTCCGCATCCGCCATGCGCGCATGCAATTGCTGCTGCTCGGCTTCCATAGCCTCAATACGTGCCGGTAGTTGCTCCAGCTCGCGCTGCTCCTTGAAACTCAGCTTGGGCTTGACGGCTTTAACTACGGGCGCCGTGTCACAGCGGCTGACTTTTGCACTGGTAACGCCTGCTGCTGGAGTCGTCGCGGCTTTGGTCGTCGCTACGCGCTGACGCTGCCAGTCGCCATACCCACCCACGTATTCCTTCCAGCCGCCCTCGCCTTCGCTGGCAATGGTTTGCGTGACCACATTGTCGAGGAACATCCGGTCATGGCTGACGAGAAACACCGTTCCCGGATATTCCTGCAACAGCGACTCCAACAGCTCCAAGGTTTCGATGTCCAGATCGTTCGTCGGCTCATCGAGCACTAAAACGTTTGCCGGCCTGGCAAATAAGCGTGCTAGCAAGAGGCGCGCACGCTCGCCACCGGAGAGTGATTTCACCGGCGAACGCGCGCGTGCTGGGGCAAACAAGAAATCACCCAGGTAGCCGATCACATGCTGCCGGGTACCACCAATCTCAACGTAATCCGAGCCGGGGCTAATCACTTCGGCGAGCGTCGCTTCCGGATCAAGCGCGCTGCGGAACTGGTCGAAATAGGCCACTTCCATACGGCTGCCCATCCGCACAATGCCCGAATCGGCCTCCAGCTGACCCAGAATCAGGCGCAACAAGGTGGTCTTGCCGCTACCGTTAGGGCCAATCAGACCGATCTTGTCACCGCGTTGAATACGGCAGGAAAAATCGCGCACGATCGGCCGACCGGCAAAGGATTTGCTCACCTTATCCAATTCAGCGACCAGCTTGCCCGACTCTTCGCCACGCGAGAGGCGGAAATCGACCTTGCCCATTTGGTCGCGCCGCACCGCGCGTTCGCTGCGCAAGACTTCAAGCCGTTTAATCCGGCCCACCGCACGCGTACGCCGTGCCTCAACGCCTTTGCGTATCCACACCTCTTCCTGCGCCAGTAATTTGTCGGCACGGGCATTGGCCAACGCTTCGGCGTGCAACATGGCTTCTTTCTTTTCCTGATAGGCGAGAAAACTGCCGGGAAAGCTGGTCAGCACGCCACGATCCAGCTCGACAATCCGCGTCGCGACGTTATCGAGAAAGGCCCGGTCGTGGGTAATCACCACCACCGCGCCCGCGTAATCGCGCAGCAAGCCTTCCAGCCAGAGAATGCCGTCGACGTCCAGGTGATTGGTCGGCTCATCGAGCAAGAGCAATTCCGGCGCCGCCACCAACGCACGCGCCAAAGCCACACGTTTGCGTCCGCCACCCGACAACTCGCTAACCAGCGCATTGCCAGCCAGATCCAGCCTCGACAAGGCCTGCTCAACACGACTATTCACATTCCAGCCATCGCCCGCATCGAGCTGGGCCTGCGCCTCGTGCAGATCATCCAATGCCGCCGTGTCACCGTGACTGACTTTTGCCGCGGCCTCGTGATAGCGCTTGAGCACACGACTGATCTCACCGAGCCCGTCAGCAACGGCATCAAACACGGTCGCATCGGCTGAAAACTCGGACTCTTGCGCAACGTAGGTCACACCTAAACCTGGCTCGCGCCACAGGTCACCATCGTCGAGCGCACCCAAGCCAGCCAGCGCTTTCAATAGGCTGGACTTGCCACTGCCATTGCGCCCGATCAAGCCGATGCGCTCACCCGCATCAATTTGCAACGCGGTATGGTCCAACAAGGCCACATGGCCAAAGGCAAGGCAGGCACGATCAAGGGTCAGTAAAGGCACGGTATCTCGGGGCGCACGTGTGACGTCACCCCCGCAGCAGAAAGGAGCGCGATTATAGATGTGCCGTTAGAATGCCGTCCGCCTCCTTTGGCTGGCGTAACAATCACTACCCTATTTCAACGCCAATACCAATGCCACGCCGTCCCGATAGTTAAATGGATATAACCGCCCCCTCCTAAGGGGCAATTAGAGGTTCGATTCCTCTTCGGGACACCACGCAAATGCCCACCGCAATATAACCAATGCGCCAACAGGGCTATGCCGTGCTGCTATCATCAGCAAATGGCGATTGATCTGCTTTCTCTTGACGATGAACTGGCCGCCGAACTCGGCCAAGCACGGACTGACGTGCGAGATTTGCAACGTACCGTGGTCGCGTTACGCGAAACGCTCGAACGCCTCCAGCTCGACCACCACGCCGAGTCGCTGCGCCTGACCCAGGGTAGCGCCGCTGAAATTGCGCAGCTGAAATCAACCGTCGGTTCCTTGCGCGAAGAACTGGAACGGGCGCGCGCCGACCACCAGCGCGCACTGCAAGCGGAGCGTGCGCATGCCGACAATGAAATGCGTCAGCTCAAAGCCACGGCGGCAGCGCTACGCGACGAGCTCGAAAAATCGCGACAGGATCGCGAACAAGCCTTGCGCACCGAGCGTACCAGCAGTCATAACGAAATGCAGCAACTACGTGGCACCGTCAGCTCACTGCGTGCCGAACTCGAACACACCCGCGCTGAAAATGACCAGAACGTGCGCTCGGCCATCGTGACCGCACAAGCCGAAATTCTGCAACTGAAAAGCACCGTCTCCAGCTTGCGCGAGCAGCTGGAACTTCAGCAAATTGACAAAGATGTCGCTGTCCGTCGTGAGCATTCATTGTTTGCTGACGAAAACACGCAACTGCACGCCACCATACAAGCCCTACGCGATCAACTCGAATTATTAAAAAAATAGCACCATGGCTAACGACGAGGATCTGGACGAGGCCGCAGGCACGTCCCGAAAAAAAACACCGAGCAGCGGCGACCGCCGCATGCGCCATCTTGAACTGCTGCTGGAAGTCACCCGACGCATGGCCGGTTACGGCACGCTTGATGAGGTACTCTCAGCGCTAGTGGAAATGACCACCGCTGAACTAAATGCTGAGCGCGGCTCGTTATTTCTCAATGACCCGGATACGAATGAACTCTATTCGCGGGTCGCCCAAGGCAACATCCAGCGTGAGATTCGCATTCTGAATACCAGCGGCATTGCCGGTCACGTATTCACCGCCGGCGAGGCCTTGATCATTCACGACGCCTATGCGGATGATCGCTTCAATCGTTCGATCGACGAACAAACCGGCTTCACCACGCGCAATATTCTTTGCGTGCCGATCAAGACCGTAAAAGGCGAAATCATTGGCGTCGCGCAAACACTTAACAAGCGCGGCGGACGCTTCACCAAGCAGGATTTGACCCTGCTCGAAGCCATGACCAGCCAAGGCACCCTCGCCTTGCAAAGCGCGCAGTTCATCGAGCGCATGCAAGCCATACGTCGGCAGGAAATGGAATTCATTGATGTGGTGTCAGAAGTCACCGCCGACATCAAGCTTGGCTCGCTGCTCCAACGCGTGATGGGCGAAGCGACACGCTTGCTCAATGCTGA
Organism: uncultured Propionivibrio sp.; assembly: GCA_964521935.1. Taxonomy (GTDB): domain Bacteria; phylum Pseudomonadota; class Gammaproteobacteria; order Burkholderiales; family Rhodocyclaceae; genus JADJEF01. The sequence goes on along the minus strand of CAZFSH010000006.1, from coordinate 2,180 downwards.
GCGTTCAACACTTTTTCTGAACGACGACAAGACGAACGAGTTATGGTCGGAAGTTGGCCAAGGTTTGGATTCGGTGCAAATTCGCCTGCCCAATCATCTGGGTATTGCCGGCGCGGTATACACATCGGGCAAAGCCATCAACATCCCCTACGCTTATGCCGATTTACGCTTCAACCCGGCATTTGACAAAAAAACCGGCTACTTCACACGCTCAATCTTGTGTGTGCCCATCGTTAATAAGCACGGCAAAACCATCGGTGTCACGCAAGTGCTCAATCGCCGTGGTGGCCCCTTCACTAGCGACGATGAATCACGACTGCGCGCCTTTACTGCACAAATTTCAATAGCGCTGGAAAACGCGAAACTGTTCGCAGACGTCCAGGCCATGAAAAACTACAACGAGTCGATGCTCGAGTCGATGTCCAATGGCGTAGTGACGCTTGATGACAATGAGCGCATCGTCACCTGCAACGCGGCAGGCTTGCGCATTCTCAAAGTTCACCCGAGCGAAATTCTCAACAAGCCGGCTGCCGACTTTTTGGCGGTAAGTAATCCGTGGCTGCTCGACAAACTGAAAAAGGTAGCGGAAACCCAAGCTTCCGAAACCTTAATGGATGCCGAAATCAACGTCGCTGGGGAGACCGTATCGGTCAATCTCACGCTGCAACCCCTGCGCTCGGCGGAAGGCAAACGCATTGGCACGATGGTGCTACTGGAGAACATCTCCAACGAAAAGCGCCTCAAGAGCACCATGTCCCGCTACATGGACCCAGGCATTGCTGATCAGATGCTGGCGCATGGCGCCGAAATGCTGGGTGGCAAAAATGTCATGGCGACCGTTTTGTTCTCGGATGTACGCAGTTTCACCACGATTACCGAGCAACTCGGCGCACAGGGCACGGTCGCCTTGCTCAATGAGTATTTCACGCTCATGGTCGATTGCATTCAGCGCGAAGAAGGCATGCTCGACAAGTTCATCGGCGATGCCATCATGGCGGCGTTTGGAATTCCGGTCGGTCACGACGACGATGCCGACCGGGCAGTACGCACCTCCATTGCCATGATTCGCGAATTGTGGGCATGGAACCGTCAGCGCAGCAAGGAAGGCAAAATGCCCGTAGATATTGGTATCGGTCTGAATACCGATAACGTCGTATCAGGCAACATCGGCTCCAAAAAGCGGATGGACTACACAATCATCGGCGACGGGGTCAACCTGGCCGCGCGCCTGGAATCGGCCTGTAAGCAGTATGGCGCCCATATCCTGATCAGCGAATTCACCTACAAGCAACTGCGCGCAACCTATTTCAGCCGCGAGCTCGATCTGGTCATCGTCAAAGGCAAAACTCAGCCCGTTGCGATCTACGAAGTGATGGACTATCACACCGACGAAACCTACCCCAATATGATGGACGCTTTGCGTTACTTCAAATCCGGTTTGGTGAAGTTCCGCCAGAAAAAATGGGATCAGGCAATTGCGGAGTTCCGCGAGGTGTTGAACCTTAATTCCCACGATAAAGCCGCAATGATGTACATCGAACGCTGCGAGCATTTCACCGCCAACCCACCACCGGATGATTGGGATGGGGTGTGGGTGATGGAATCGAAATAAGCGCTGAAGATAGGCCTAACTACAGCTAGCCTGATAACGCCGTCCCACAGCGACTGACTTTTCCTCAGTACAAAAAGCAGGCACCGAAGCTTGCTTACTTGTTACTTGATACGAGTGAGATGCGAACGCCCGCCAGATTGATTGTTGTCGGGCTTGTTGTCGCTATCGTCTGACGGGAGAGCCGAAGGTGACGATTTCTGGGTGCCTTTGGTTGAGCGTTTCACATCGGTGGCCGATAACACCGACTCTTCCGGTTCTGAGTCGGTCACATCAAACGCCATGCCTTGTCCGTTCTCACGCGAGTAAATCGCTGCAACCCGATTTATCGGCACCAGAACCGGAAAAACCCGGCCATTGAAGCGGGCCTGAAAGCTAACCTGATCGTTTGCCAGTTCAAGCTGGTGCGTCGCTTCCAGCCCAACATTCAGCACAATATTGCCGTCTTTAACGAACTCTTGGGGTACCCGTGTCGTGGCATCGACAGCCACCGACAAATAAGGAGTAAATCCTTGGTCGACACACCATTCGTGAATGGCGCGAATCAAATAAGGCTTGGTGGATTGCATAA
>CAZFSH010000005.1:0-25439 GCA_964521935.1 uncultured Propionivibrio sp. | reverse complement strand
TGGCCGCGTCGGGGATGTGATTCAGGTCAAGATCAAAGGCTTTCAGACGTCCACTGGGCGGTGCGCTGGCTTCGATCCAGTTATCGCCGTAAGTGATCTGCGCGCCCATCGTTTCCAGCGCATCAGAAAAACGCACATCGCCTTGAATACTAGCTTTGCCAACGCCCTCAACACGTACCGGCCCACCGCCAATGGCGCCCGCCGCGAGAAAATAGGAGGCTGACGAGGCATCACCCTCTACGTGAACCACGCCGGGGCTGCGATAGTGCTGATCACCCGGAATACTGAACCGCGACCACTCCTGACGCTCAACAACTACGCCAAAGCGCGCCATCAGGTTGAGCGTAATCTCGATGTAGGGTTTGGAAATCAACTCGGTCGTCAGTTCAATCACAGCCGTCTGGCCACACAAGGGCAAGGCCATCAACAACGCGGTCAAAAACTGTGACGACACATCACCGCGCACCCGTATGATTTCAGGCACAGTGATATTTGCCGAGGCAATGGCCAGCGGCGGAAAGCCTTCGCTGCCGCTATACGTGATGTCGGCGCCCAACTGGCGCAAGCCATCGACGAGGTCACCAATCGGCCGTTCGTGCATCCGCGGAACGCCAGACAACCGGTAGGAGCCGCCAGAAAGCGCCAGCGCCGCCGTGAGCGGTCGAATCGCGGTACCGGCATTGCCCATGAACAAGTCCGCCTGCTTCTCTGGGAACTTGCCGGCACAACCGGAAACGCGAACGGATTGCGCACCACAATCTTCAATCACGACGCCCAACTGGCGAAGCGCAGCGAGCATCACGCGTGTGTCATCCGAATCAAGCAAGTCGCGGATCTCAGTTTCGCCTTGGGATAAAGCGGCGAGCAGGAGCATACGATTGGAAATGCTCTTCGAACCCGGCAGGCGAACGACGCCATTAGCAGAATGCAGCGGTGGCAGCGTCAGTGCGTCCATGATCAACCTATGAATAAATTACTAGAGGGTTTGCAGCCAGGCATCCCGACGCTCGCGGGCATTTGCGAACATCGCTTCCAGCCCGGGGCCGTCGGCACGTGCGAGCAGCAAGCGCGCACGCATCAGCTCGGCAAGGTAGGCATCCAGTTCGCCGAGCAAGGCTGTGCGATTGGCCAGACAAATATCTCGCCACATTTCCGGGTGACTGCTGGCAATGCGTGTGAAATCGCGAAAGCCACTCGCCGCAAAGCCAAACAATTGGTCAGCATTCGGGCGATTAAGGAATTCATGCACCAAGGAAAACGCCAGCAAATGCGGCAAATGACTAACGGCCGCAAAAACTTGGTCATGCTCTGTCGCACTGAGTTCAGAGACCGTAGTCCCACAGGCTTCCCAGGCACGACGAACACAGGCTACCTGCTCGGCGGAGTTTTCCGGCAAGGGGGCCAGCACCACACGCCGGCCGTGATACAACTCGGCATGGGCCGCCTCAACACCACTTTTTTCCGCCCCGGCAATCGGGTGTCCGGGGACAAACTGACCAATCCGCGCACCAAACGCCGCACGTGCCGCCGCCACGACATCCGTTTTCGTACTGCCGGCATCAGTAACCACTGTACCCGGCTCCAAATGCGCGACCAGGGCTTGCATCACGGCGGGCATTTGCCCTACCGGCATCCCGAGCAGCACGAGATCAGCACCGGCCAAGGCTTCGCGCCATTCGGTCGCGACCGTATCGATGACGCCGGCGTCCCTCGCCCACTCAAGCGGCGCGCGAGTTCTACCCATGCCAACAATTTCCTTGACGACACCCGCCTTGCGCAAGGCCAGCGCGAATGAGCCGCCAATAAGCCCTACGCCGCAAATCACCACGCGCTGAAACACGAAATCAACCACGAAAAACTCAGCTCTTGATGGCCACAGCCAGCGCATCAAGAAGGCGCTGATTTTCCTTGGCTAAGCCAATGGTGACGCGCAAGTGGTTCGGCAATCCGTAACCACCAATCGGGCGCACGATCACGCCTTGTTTAAGCAGACGCATATTGATCTCAGCACCCGTCATACCATCCGGCACGGCAACGGTCACAAAATTGCCATGGGAAGGAATGTGGCCAAGCCCAAGCGCTTTAAAGCCAGCAACCAGTTGAGCCATCCCTTGGCGATTCAGCGCATAGGTTTCCGCAATAAAGACATGGTCATCGAGTGCGGCGCTGGCCGCCGCCAATGCCAAATTATTGACATTGAATGGCTGACGTACGCGATTCAGCAAATCCGCTACCTCGGTCGACGCAATGGCATAGCCAATACGTAAACCGGCAAGCCCGTACACTTTGGAAAAACTACGGGTCACGATCAGGTTGGGGAAATCGCTGACCCAGGCCGCGGTATCGACGCGATCATTCGGTGCCAGATATTCGTTATAGGCCTCATCCAAGACCACCGCAATGTGTGCAGGTACCTTGGCAAGGAAGGCGCGCACGGCATCGTAAGGGAGGAAAGTGCCTGTTGGATTGTTGGGATTCGCCAGCCAGATCAAGCCGGTATCGGGCGTAATCGCCGCCAACATGGCGTCGAGATCATGACCAAAATGTTTGGCCGGCACTTCGATACAACGCCCCCCGGCAGACATGGTGGCAATCGGGTAAACCGCGAAGGCATACTGAGAGAAAAGCGACGCCTTGCCGGAATCCAGGAAAACCCGCGCAGCTAAATCCAGCACATCGTTCGAACCATTGCCCAGAACAATCTGCGCGGAGGCCACACCGAAACGTTCGGCCAACTTGCTGATGAGTTCGAATTGATCCGGATAACGCTCCAAGCCATCAATGGCCTGCTGCACAGCCGCTTTAGCCAGTGGACTCATGCCCAAAGGATTTTCGTTTGATGCCAGCTTGACGATGGTCGCTGGCTCCAAGTTCAACTCACGAGCCAGCTGGGTAATGGGCTTTCCCGGTATATAGGGGGATATGGCACGAATGTGCTCGGCAACCTGATCAATCAATGTCATAGCAACAGTCTTACAGGGGGGCTGCGGGGTATGAGCCAAGTAGTTTGACGAAGCCGGCACGCTCAGTGAGTTCAGCGAGGGCTTTTGCCACGGCAGGATCGCGTTGATGCCCTTCGACATCAACAAAAAATACATATTCCCAGCGACCCGCACCAAAGTTAACGCTACCCGAACGGGCGGGACGAGACTCAAACTTGCTCATGGATACACCATTGAGCGCAAGCGGCGCGAGCAAGTCATGCATGGCTCCCGGGCGATTCTGGGCTGAACACACCAGTGACGTTTTGTCGATGCCAGACGGGCCCGCATCGTGTTTGCCCAAAATCAGAAAGCGCGTGGTGTTATCTGGCTCGTCTTCGATGTTGGCGGCAAGAATGGCCAGACCATAACGTGCTGCGGCGGCTTCGCCCGCAATGGCCGCCGTACCAGATTGCTCCGCGGCCAGGCGCGCACCTTCGGCATTACTCGCGACCGCAACACGCGCAATGCCGGGCATGGAGCGATTGAGCCATTCGTGACACTGCGCCAATGACTGGGCATGCCCATAAATAGTCGTTATCTCACTCACGCTGGCAGCTTGCGAGAGAAGATTCTGATGCACACGCAAATTCACTTCGCCGCAAATTTGTACCGGCGAGGCGAGCAACAAATCCAGTGTTCGGCCGATTGCCCCTTCAGTAGAGTTTTCCACCGGCACCACGGCGTAATCGACATTTCCCGCCTCGACGGCGCGAAACACATCATCAATCGCCGGATAGGGCGACAAAGTCGGCGCACTGCCGAAATGCTTGCGCGCCGCACTCTCGGAAAACGTGCCAGCAGGGCCAAGGTAGGCGACCGTCAGCGGCTGTTCGAGCGCTAAACACGCCGACATGATTTCGCGACTGATACGCTGCACGGTCTCATTCGCCAATGGCCCACGGTTCTGCTCAGCGATACGACGCAGCACCTGCGCTTCGCGTTCCGGCCGATAAATATTGCCGTGCTTGATCTCGCCGACACGTTGAGCGAGCTTGGCGCGTTCGTTAATCAGCCGCAATAATTCGTTGTCAATGGCATCAATGCCATCACGCAGCGTCAGCAGCTCCGCTTCCTCGTTTTTAGTGGGTTGCGCGATGTTGTCAGCCATGATTATTAGCCATGAGTGCGTTCAAACTCCGTCATGTAATCGACTAAGGCCTGCACACCGGCGAGGGGCATCGCGTTGTAGATCGAAGCGCGCATACCACCCACCGATTTATGCCCTTTGAGCTGCAGTAGACCAGCCTCTTTGGCGTCCGCTAAAAACGCCTCATTCAAGGACTCGTCACGCAGGAAAAATGGTACGTTCATGCGCGAGCGATAGGGTTTTTCCACCCGATTTTCATAAAACTCATTGGCGTCAATACGCTGGTACAGCAGCTCAGCCTTGGCGATGTTTTGAGCCTCGATAGCGGCCAGACCACCTTGACGCTTGAGCCATTGAAACACCAAGCCCGCAATGTAAATACCATAGGTAGGCGGGGTGTTGTACATCGAATTATTCGCCGCCACGGTCTTGAACTCGAACGCTGACGGGCATATCGGCAAAGCACGATCAAGCAAATCATCGCGCACGATCATCAGCGTCAAACCAGCGGGGCCGATATTTTTTTGCGCACCACCAAAAATCAGGCCATAACGCGACACATCGATCACCCGGGACAAAATGTGCGAGGACACATCGGCCACCAAGGGCAAATCGTCGCGCCCCATGGCAGCGAGGTCGGGCAATTCGTTGTATTCGACCCCGTCAATGGTTTCGTTGGTGCAAATAAACAGGTAAGCCGGATCAGCGGAAAAAGTCAGCTGCTGTGGCACGGCGCCATAGGGACCCGCGAGCGTGCCGCCCGAAATATAGGGCGTGCAGTACTTCTTGGCTTCCTTGAACGATTTGGCCGACCATGAGCCGGTAATCACATAATCGGCTTCATCCTTATCACCCAACAAGTTCAGCGGAATAATGGCATTGGCGGCAATCGCCCCGCCCTGCATAAACAGAATTTTGTAGTTGGCGGGCACAGCCAGCAACTCGCGCAGGTCACGCTCGGCCGCCTCCGCGATGCTCATGAACTCTTTACCCCGGTGACTCATTTCCATCACCGACATACCCGAGCCATGCCAGTCAAGCATTTCGTCTGCAGCCTGACGCAAGACTTCCTCGGGCAGCGCCGCCGGTCCGGCGCTGAAATTAAAGGCGCGCGTCATAGGTGAACTTTCACGCCTCACCGTCCGCTGCGGAGCCCTCGCCGGATGAGTCTGGGCTGATTTCGCTATCAATCTCGTCGTCATTCAAGACTTCTTCTTCCGTCTCGACGACTTTTTCCAAACCCGCCAGCGTGGTGCCTTCATCCAAATTAATCAGACGCACACCTTGTGTCGAACGGCTCATTTCACGAATGTCAGCAACACGCGTACGGATCAATACACCACCGGTAGAAATCAGCATGATTTCCTCACGGGTATCGCCCTGCCCAGCCAATACCGCACCAATCACACGGCCATTACGCTCGGAGGTCTGGATAGCGATCATGCCCTTGGTACCACGGCCGTGGCGGGTATATTCGGCAATGGGGGTACGTTTGCCATAACCATTTTCTACGGCGGTCAGCACCGAATAGTTTTCGCTATCGGCGACGAGCATGGAAATAACGCGCTGGCCATCTTCAAGCATCATGCCGCGTACACCTCTGGCTTCGCGGCCCATCGGGCGCACATCGTCCTCGTCAAAGCGCACAGCTTTACCCGAGTCGGAGAACAACATCACGTCACACTTGCCGTTGGTAATCGCCACGCCAATCAGATGGTCGCCTTCGTCCAAGCCAACGGCAATGATGCCGGCCTTGCGCGGGTTGGCAAATGCCGTTAGTGCCGTCTTTTTCACCGTTCCCATGGCTGTCGCCATGAAGATGAAATGCTCTTCATCAAAGGTAGCGGTGGGCAAAATGGCGGTGATCTTCTCGCCCTCTTCCAATGGGAAGAGGTTAACAATTGGCTTACCGCGTGAGGTCCGTGTGCCTTCCGGCGCCTCGTAAACTTTCAACCAATAGACACGACCGCGGCTGGAGAAACACAAAATGTAATCGTGGGTATTGGCCACAAACAAGCGATCGACAAAATCATCATCTTTGATCTGAGCCGCCTGCTTGCCGCGGCCACCACGGCGTTGTGCCCGATAGTCAGCCAAAGGTTGCCGCTTGATATAGCCAGTGTGCGACAACGTCACTACCATGTCTTCACGGGCAATCAGGTCTTCAATATTGATGTCGGTGGTGTTGAGAACGATTTCCGAGCGGCGTGCATCGCCGTATTGGGCTTTGATGGCCGACAACTCTTCGCCGATGATGGCCGTCACGCGCTCCGGGCGAGCCAGAATATCGAGCAAGTCAGCGATCTGCGCCATGACTTCCTTGTATTCGGCAACGATTTTGTCTTGCTCCAGGCCGGTCAGGCGCTGCAAGCGTAGCTCAAGAATGGCTTGCGCTTGCACATCTGAGAGCAAATAGCCTTGGCTGGACATGCCAAAATCGGGCGCCAAACCGGCAGGACGCGAACTGTCGGCGCTGGCACGATTGAGCATTTCTTCGACCAGCGGTGAGCGCCAGGTACGGCCCATCAAGCCACGTTTGGCATCAGCAGGCGTTGGCGCGGCTTTGATCAGAGCGATGATCTCGTCAACATTCGACAGCGCAACCGCCAAGCCTTCAAGAATATGCCCACGATCCCGCGCCTTGCGCAACTCAAACACCGTGCGGCGGGTAATCACTTCACGGCGGTGCGCCAAGAAGCAGTCGAGCATTTCCTTCAAGTTGAGCAGCTTTGGACGGCCATCAACCAGCGCCACCATGTTCATACCAAAGGTATCTTGCAGCTGCGTCTGTTTATAGAGGTGATTAAGCACGACTTCAGGAACTTCACCCGTTTTCAGCTCGATCACCAAACGCATACCGGACTTATCGGACTCATCCTGAATATGCGCAATGCCATCAATCTTCTTGTCACGCACCAGTTCAGCAATTTTTTCCTGCAAGGTCTTCTTGTTGACCTGATAAGGCAGTTCGTCGACGATGATTGCCTGACGGTTATTACTACGTGCAATGTCTTCAATATGCGTGCGAGCCCGCATGATGACGCGCCCACGGCCGGTCAGGTAGCCATCGCGAACCCCTGAAGTGCCATAAATCAAGGCGGCAGTCGGAAAATCTGGCGCCGGAATAATTTCAATCAGCTCTTCGATGGTCGTTTCGGGCGCGTTAAGCAAGGTCAAACAGCCATCGATCACTTCATTCAAATTGTGCGGGGGAATATTGGTCGCCATACCCACGGCAATACCCGACGAGCCATTAATCAGCAGGTTGGGAATACGCGCCGGCATGATGAGCGGCTCTTGCTCAGAACCGTCGTAGTTAGGGCCAAAATCGCAGGTTTCCTTGTCGATATCGGCAAGGAGTTCGTGACCAATGCGCGCCATGCGCACCTCGGTATATCGCATTGCCGCAGCGTTATCACCATCGACCGAACCGAAGTTACCCTGCCCATCAACCAGCATGTAACGCAGTGAGAAGTCCTGCGCCATACGGACAATCGTGTCATATACGGCGGTATCGCCATGCGGGTGATATTTACCGATCACGTCACCGACAATACGCGCTGATTTTTTGTAGGCTTTATTCCAGTCGTTACCCAATTCGTGCATGGCAAAGAGGACTCGCCGATGCACGGGCTTGAGTCCATCGCGTACATCAGGCAGCGCTCGTCCTACAATCACGCTCATGGCGTAATCCAGGTACGAGTGACGCATCTCCTCTTCCAGGCTGATCGGGAGCGTTTCTTTAGCGAATGAGGTCATGTCAGGCTAGGTCGGCAAAATCGGGCAAAAAGCCGACATTTGCATAATGAATTAAGCAATTAACAATGCAAGCAACCGCGTAGCACCCTGCTTGCACCAGAATTTTGTAGTCTAACATGCGTCAGACACTCGACTTGCCTCGCTAACAAGCGCTGCAAAGGCAGGAAAGCAGGGCTATTTGGCTAGTAATTAGGGCGCCGAAACACTAGTCGAGAAATCAATTACTGAGCCAATTTGATGACCCAAGCCCCTTCGCCCCCCGTCCTCGTTGATTTAATGATTGAGCCAGAATGGCTTATTCCGATCAATCCGCAAGGCGTCATCCTTCAGCAGCAAGCTTTACTGATCGACCAAGGTCTAATTGTTGACCTGCTACCCGCATCGCAGGCACGAAAAAAATATCGCGCTAAAACCCATCTGCCTTTACCTGGTGAAGTGGTATTACCTGGTCTGGTAAATCTTCACTGCCATGCCGCAATGACACTGATGCGCGGATTCGCCGATGACTTGCCGCTGATGCGCTGGCTCGAAGAGAAAATCTGGCCAACCGAACAAGCCTTTGTTGGCCCTGACTTTGTGCATATTGGTAGCTTATTAGCCTGCCTCGAAATGATTCGCGGCGGTATCACCTGCTTTAACGATATGTATTTCTATCCAGAGGCCACCGCTCAAGCCGTGCTTGAAACGGGGATGCGCGCGGCGCTTGGCATGGTGGTCATCGACTTTCCCACCCGCTATGCAAATAACTTGCAAGACTATCTCGAAAAGGGCGCATCGTTACACGCACGTTACCGCACTGAGTCACGCCTCAGTTTCTGCCTAGCCCCCCACGCACCTTACACCGTTTCAGACAACAGTCTCGACGCAGCAAGGGAACAGGCCTTTGATCTGGCCATTCCCCTGCACATTCACGCGCACGAAACGACCGCTGAAATTGCCGGTGATCAAGCACGCTACGGTACCAGACCACTGGCGCGTCTGCATGCGCACGGCGTTTTAGACAAGCGCACAATCATCGCTCACGCCGTCCATCTTGATGACGCAGAAATTGAACTGCTCGCGGCCACGAAAACCAACATTGCCCACTGCCCTACCTCCAACCTCAAATTGGGGAGTGGCATAGCCGATTCAGCAAAGTGGCTGAGTCATGGCATAAGCTTTGGCCTGGGCACAGATGGTGCCGCATCAAATAACCGTTTGGATATATGGCAAGAAATGCGCCAGGCTGCCCTGTTGGCGAAAGCAAAAACGGGAGATGCAGGTGTTTTTAATGCACACCAAGCCCTGTATGCCGGAACCCTGGGGGGCGCCACGGCGTTAGGGTTAGATCAGCACATTGGCAGCCTTGAACCGGGGAAATCGGCCGACTTCATCGCCGTCACCTTGGATGATTGGAGTACTCAGCCCTGCTTTGATCCCACCTCCCACTTGGTTCACGTCTGTGGGCGCGAGCAAGTTACCCACACTTGGGTACAGGGTAAATTGTTGCAACAGCACGGAATACCCACGTATACGGATTTATTAACGCTGAAGGCAAAAACTGCCGAATGGCGCAGCCGTTTAACACAAAATGCATCCCCGACATCAATAAATTCCCGTTAGAATCTTCCCATGCTCTACTCCATTGTTTATCTTCGCTGTCAAGGAACCTCCAAATGAAAGTATCGATCAAAACCTCACTTCTTCTCGCTACCCTGTTGGGTACCGCCATTACTGCACAAGCTCAGACCGCTGGCATTGATCTGAAAGGAACTGTTGGCTACGTCATTGATCAGCGTGGATATGTCGCCAAGAGCGGTACCGGCCTGTGCTGGCGCACCGGTTACTGGACGCCCGCTATGGCAATTGCCGAGTGTGATCCCGATCTCGTCAAAAAGGATGAACCTGCTAAAGCTGCTGCTCCGGTAGCTACTCCCAAGCCCGCTGGTAAAAAGGTAACACTTTCGGCTGATGCCTTGTTTGACTTCAATAAAGCCAACCTGCGTCCCGAAGGTCAAGAAAAACTGACCAAACTGGTCACTGACCTCAAGAACATGAAATTGGAAGTGATCATTGCTGTTGGCCATGCTGATCGCTTGGGCTCAGATGCGTACAACCAGAAGCTCTCTGAAAAACGTGCTGCTGCTGTCAAGGCATTTTTGGTGAGCAAAGGTGTTGAAGCTAACCGTGTGTATGCCGAAGGCAAAGGCGAGAAGCAGCCTGTAACCAAGGCCGATCAGTGCAAAGGAGCCAAGAGCAAGAAAGTTATCGACTGCCTGCAACCAGATCGCCGCGTTGATATCGAAGTTATCGGCACCACGATGTAATCTGGCTCTGCCTAGTAAAAGCCCTGCTTTGCAGGGCTTTTTTTATGCCCTTACAGAAAGCGACTATGACTAGCACAGTGAATGCCGACCCAGCGGAATTGGAAAAATTTGGTGCCCTCGCCCACCGCTGGTGGGACCCCACATCTGAATTCCGCCCACTTCATGACCTGAACCCCATTCGCCTCGATTGGATAGACCAACACGCGATGATCAAAGGAAAATCAGTCCTTGATGTGGGCTGTGGTGGCGGCTTGCTCACTGAGGCCATGGCCAGCCGCGGCGCGAATGTCACCGGCATTGATCTCTCAGAGCGCCCACTGGGTGTTGCCAAACTGCACCTGCACGAGAGTGGTTACACCATTGATTATCGGCAAGTTTCGGTTGAACAATGCGCAATGGAAATGCCGTCACACTTTGACGCCGTTACCTGCATGGAAATGCTTGAACACGTACCCGACCCCAAAAGTGTAATCACCGCCTGTGCGCAATTAGTTAAAGATGGCGGCCATGTCTTTTTTTCGACAATTAACCGCAACCCTAAAGCCTACGCACTCGCGGTTGTCGGCGCCGAATATGTCCTTGGGCTACTACCCAAAGGCACTCACGATTACGCGCGTTTTATTCGCCCAGCAGAGTTGGCGCAGTGGTGCCGCCAGGCCGGACTGCATGTTGAGGAGATCACGGGACTGCGCTACAACCCGTTCAATCATCAATGTACTTTAACCAAAGACACTGACGTCAACTATCTGCTACGCGCACGCAAGCTAGGTCAATAAATGACGAAGGGGACACATTTCTGTGTCCCCTCCGATAGCCATTCTGTTTATTGGACGGCTATGTCCTCAGCAGGCCTTAAGCGGCCAGTGCGAAACGCTCATCGTTTGCGTTTATAGATTTGCGCGGATTACGTCCGTCGCCTCTCGGGCCGCCTGCTCGCCTTCTATCACCCTGTCGAGACCAGGTCACCCCCCCTGTGGTGGAGGTGGGCGGAATCGAACCGCCGTCCAGAACGTTTCCAGTTTGCCGGAATTACGACCGTACGTTCATTATGGGGTGGCATTGGTGAATATTCAACCAAGCTATAGCAAATAAAATTTTCGCCGTCTCACAGCAACTGACTTTTCAAAAGCAAAACCCCGAAGTCTTGCATCGCAAGAACTTCGGGGTCTGGGCTAGCTCAGATGCAAACGATATGATTCACATGAGCATATTTTCTGGTGCCGCCTGTCGGAATCGAACTGACGACCCCCGCATTACAAGTGCGGTGCTCTACCAACTGAGCTAAGGCGGCAATTTGCGTCAATCCCTCATCGCAAGGGAGCGGAGAGTATAAGTGTGTTGGCTCTTCGAGGCAAGATTTACCAGCTATTTTGTCATGACTCATATCCAGCGAGCACTTAGCCGAATCGATGGTCATCACGTTTAGAAGAGGCACATCTTGAACTCCTCATAAGCGACAACTGGGGGGAGAGTTAGCGATAGACTGGTCGAATTAACTCCAATAATTAGCATTCTGCATGACCGTTGCGGCAACAACTATTCGCTTACTGCACCTCGCCTCAGCTGGCACAGATCAACAGATCATTCGCCAAGCACTCGGCAGTGATTGCGAGATCGACATTCATTCTGTCGCATCGGCCAATGGCTTGCGTCACGCCTTATCTTTGCCGCCCTGGGACGTTGCCATCTACCACGCCGGCGCATCCTTCTCCATTCAGACGACCCTAAAGATCATCGAAGAGGTAGGGCTGGATCTGCCGGTCATTCTGATTACGCCAACAGATGACCACACCAGCACATTGACGACTATGCGCATGGGCGTTCGTGATGTGATTGAAGGCGACCGACTTCACCGCCTGCGCCCGGCGATTGAGCGAGAGACACGCGAAGCTCGCCACCGTGCTGAACACCGCGCAGCACTTGAAATGTTGCGCGATAGCGAATCGCGTTTTCGTGCCATGGTGACCAATCTGCCCGGCATGCTATTTCACCTGCGCCGTGATGTAAATGGAGACTTTCGCTTTCTCTACGTCAGTGAAGGTTGCCAAAAGCTTTTTGGACGCAAGCAGCAAGAACTGCGCGCCTCTGCGCGTTTGTTCTTCGAGGCCTTTGAACCAGAGGAGCGTCACCGCCTCAATGAAGCACTGTCATGCTCAGCGGCTAATAACACGCTTTTGAACTGGGAAGGCCGCACGCGTACGCGCTCAAAATGGATCAACCTGCGCTCCATGCCGCAAAACGATGTTACCGGTGTCGAATGGCAAGGCATCGCAACCAATATCTCTCACAGCAAGGACATTGAAGACGAGTTACGCAAATCACGGGAACAACTCGCCGAGCTGTCCACGCACCTTGAGGCCGTCAAGGAAGAGGAGCGCGAACGGATTGCGCGTGATATTCACGACGAACTTGGCTCGATTCTGGTGCGCCTGAAAATTGAAGTAGCCTTGCTCGCAAGCAAATTGCCCGACACAATCGCTCCCTTGCGCAGCAAAGCACATTCCCTGGAAGAGCTGCTGAATCAGGCAATGAGCACGGCGAGCCGCGTCGCACGCGAGCTACGCCCCGGCATCCTCAAAGAGTTTGGGCTTGCTGCCGCCCTTGAGTGCCAAGCGGACGACTTTGCGCAGCGATCTAGTATCACGTGCAAGATGCAATGTGATGACGATACGATTGACCCTGATGCAGAAACCTCGCTGGCAATTTTCCGGATCGCTCAGGAAGCGTTGACCAATATTGCCAAACATGCACATGCTTCACTGGTTGTCATGCGATTACGTCGTGAAAGCGGTAACATCCTTTTCGAGATTCGCGATAACGGACGCGGCATTTCTTCTTCAGACATGAGCAAGCCAAAATCATTCGGACTACGCGGAATTCGCGAACGGATTCTCAGTCTGAAGGGAGAATTCACCATCGGACTTGGCGAACAAGGCGGCACCTACATATTGTTGCAAGTACCGGAGCATGCCAATACTGTAATGCCCATTGAAGATGAACCCCAGCGCACCTTATTCTGAGAAAACTGACTGACACCATGATTCGTGTTCTTATTGCCGACGACCACGCTATCGTCCGTCAGGGACTCAAGCAAATTCTGTCTGAAACCGACGATTTGCTGATTACCGGCGAAGCTGAAGATGGTGTTGAGGCCATTCAGTTGGCGCGACAAGTCGAATGGGACGTATTTTTGCTTGACGTCTCCATGCCCAATCGCAATGGCATTGACACCTTAAAGCAATTGAAGAAAGAGTTCCCGCGCTTGCCAGTGCTGATTTTGAGCATGCATCCGGAAGAACATTACGCTGTGCGCGCATTGAAAGCCGGCGCCTCCGGCTATCTGACCAAGCAAAGCGCACCAGAACAACTCGTCACGGCGATACGGCAAGTAGCCAATGGGCGCAAATATGTTAGCCCTGCCGTTGCATTACAACTTGCAGAGGCCATATCGGACACAACCGAAAAGCCGCCACATGAGCGCATTACCGATAGAGAGTATCAAGTACTAACCCTGATCGCCTCGGGCAAAACGCTGACGCAAATCGCCGATACGCTCAATTTGGGTGTGGCTACGGTCAGCACCTACCGAGCTCGACTACTCGAAAAAATGAACCTGAAAAACACGGCCGAATTGATTCGCTATGGCCTTGAGCACGGCTTGACCGATTGATTTAACGAGAGAACCTATTGTGAGCAACAAGCTGAACCCCTCGGAAATCGCCCGTGAGACGCTTCGGCAGTTGGCGATGCGTCGCAAACTACCGACGCCCGATAACTATCGTGAGCTTTATCACGAAATTTCCGGTACGGCCATCGCAGAAGAGTTCCCGGCAGCGCGGCTGAAAACCATCTTTTCTGCCTTGCCCCGTCAAACCGCTGAACAGGCAAAGCTGGCCCGACGATTCGATACCGCACTGGGTAAGCAAAACTGGAAAGAAATTGGTGACACGCTCCGTGAGTTTGTCGAAACTACGGCCGCAGAACCGCGCGACTGGAACCAGTTAATCCGTACCGTGGTGATGCAGCTACAAAAACGTCACAAAGGGCTGACTGCCGCCGGTAAGCGCGAAGCGATAGAACACGTGCTCTCTGTCAGCGCAACGCCCGACGCCTTGTACACCCGCTTGCAATCAGTTCTGCGCAGCTGGAATCAGCATGGCACCGACGGTGATGCAATGCACGACGAAGACGAGCTAGAGGCATCGGCGACCAATGCCAACACAAGCACCATGGCTGCAGCAGCAACCGGCGCCGCCTTACCCCGTGCGGCCTTACCCGAGATGCAGGAGCTTGTCGCAGGTTTACTGGAAAACGCCATCGGCATGTTGCTCACTGAAGAGCCTGAACTGCTGATCGAAGCGCGCGAGCTGGCAAAAGCCATCCGCAATGCCCGCGGTGCCGAAGAATGCAACCAGCTGACTGACCGGATCAAGAAATTCAGCTACAAACTGCATTTCATCGCAGAAGACCAGATCGAGCTGAAAGCAGCGCTGCTGCATTTACTGCAATTGATCGTCGACAACATCAATGAACTGGTGGTTGATGACAAATGGCTATCCGGCCAGGTAACAATTGTTCGCGAATTGATGAGTGAGCCACTGTCGCTGCGTCGACTGGATGACGTCGAGCGACGCATGAAAGACGTTATTTTCAAACAAAGTGCGCTCAAGCTCAGCTTGAATGACGCAAAAGATCGCCTAAAGGAAATGCTGGCGACCTTCGTTGATCGTCTCGCCGACTTTTCCGAATCCACTAGCGGCTACCACGACAAAATTGAGCGCTGCGCCCAGCGCATTAGCACCGCCAACGACATATCCGAACTGTCTGACGTACTTGACGAAGTCATGCGTGAGACACGTGTCGTCCAGATCAACGCCCAACGCTCGCGAGACGAGCTCACCAACATGCGTCAGCGTGTCGATCACGCCGAAAAAGAGGTGCTGCGCCTGCAAGACGAGCTCGCCCAGGCCAGCGATCTGGTGCGGACCGACCCCTTGACTGGCGTGCTTAACCGCAAAGGCATGAATGAAGCCATTGAGCGCGAAGCAGCCCGTGCCCGGCGGCAAAATGGCCCGCTTTGTCTGGCTTTGCTCGATATCGATAACTTCAAAAAACTCAACGACAGCATGGGGCACGACGCGGGTGACGCGGCGCTGATTCACTTAGCCAACGTGGTGCAGGAAACGATCCGGCCACACGATACCCTGGCACGTTACGGTGGTGAAGAGTTTGTCGTGCTTCTACCCAACACCAGTACGGAAGATGCCGTGAATGCGATGGTGCGTGTGCAACGCGAACTCACCCGTAAATTTTTCCTGCACAACAATGACAAGGTGCTGATAACCTTCAGCTGTGGCGTAGCTGAAATGGGGGCTAGTGAAGACCCGATGGAAACACTCAAGCGCGCCGACAGTGCCATGTATCTGGCCAAACGATCAGGCAAGAATCGCGTTGTTCCGACGTAATGGCGACGCAACGCCAACGCTACGCCAACGTAATGCCGCAACAAAAATAGCAAAATAATCTTAACTAGACTGGAGGAGCATCGCAGTGAAGACCCTACAACAGTTACTCGGCGCCAATCCCCGCAAACCCCTGTCGGTCGCGCCTGGCGACTCCGTCATCACCGCCTTGGAAGTAATGGCCAAGCATGACGTGGGCGCCTTGCTGGTGATGGAGGCAAATCGCCTCGCAGGTATCTTCAGCGAACGCGACTACGCGCGCAAAATCATATTGCACGGCAAGTCGTCAAAAGACACGACGGTAGGCGAAATCATGACAGCGAAGGTAATTTTCGCCAAACCTACTCAAACAGTCGACGAAGCCATGGCCTTGATGACCGAAAAACGGATTCGTCACCTGCCGGTCATGGTCGGCGATTCAGTGACTGGCATGGTCTCTATTGGCGACTTGGTAAAAGAAACGATCTCCGAACAAGCCTTTGTGATCGAGCAACTGGAGAACTACATTCGCAGCTAGGCAGCTAAGTTCATGCACGTTTGAACAGGTGCGCAAGTGTCGATTGACGTTTGCGCCGTGCCACAGAGACTGAGTTTTAGCTAAGTTTGAGTGTAGTTGAGCTAACGCACCTGCAAATTACATTGACTGCTTGATAGCCAACACCGCTTGGTTACGCAAAGTTTTCAGCAACGTAAGCTCTTTTTCCGGAATCACAATGCTGTTGGCTTTATCTTTGTCTGCGTAAATTAGGGCAATTGGATTCCCTTTGATCGTGAGCGGAAAGAGCACAAAGGTTTTTGCCGTCACCGCAGAGCGATACCACGACGGGATTTTGTCGGCAATCTTGGGGTCGTCAATATCCGTAATAATGATATCGACTCCTTTAGCCGTCGCCAATTGAAATACGTCTGGTGCATTGCCCAAGTTAAACCGGAACGACTTGGCCAACACGTTAATGTTCTGGCCAAAGCCAAAACGCCCAGTCATTGTCCCCGAGCGGGCGTCCTTGAGCGACAGTAACACGCGCTCAAAGCCCATGGCGCGATACATGGTTTCCAGAATGATGCGCAACACGTCATTCAGCGAAAAGTCATCGACCAGCGAATTACTGATGTCCTGAATACCCGCAGTCAAAGTTGACTGCGCATGTTCAGAGCGACTTTCTTGCGACTCAACCTCGTCCTCATCTCTATGATCAAGCAGTGGCGAATCTTCCAGCACCGTGCCACCATTGGCCACGCCGCTTAAGGTCGCACCAGGCTTATCTTTACCCTCGAGCTCACCGATGGTTGGCGTAATCCATTTCGTTACCTGGCGCGCAAACGGGCTCTGCTTCAAGTTCACATGCAAAACGCTAGCCAGCTCTTTAACTTCGGCGTAGGCGGTTTCCAGCACTTCACCGACCTGCTTCTCGCTGACGGGCATGGCGCCAGCAAAGCGCTGGCGAATTGCGTGGACCAAGGCCGACTGACCACGATCCTGATTGCCAGAAATTGCTTCGCACAACTCATTGGCAAAGCCGGCAACCACGCGCAAGGTTTCACCATGCGAACCGGGCTTACTAACTGCTCCAGCCGGCAACGGAACCAGCGAGGAAACGACGTCTTGAGGAAACCCCCATTGCTTGGCGATCCCTATGCCCATATCGGAAAAACTGATCCCCAGCACATGCACTGCCGCCTGAGACTCGGTACAGGACTTCGATACCATCACCTTGCGAATTTCCTGCACTTCTTCCGGAAAGTAGTACTGGGCAAGCAGCTGCCCTAAGTTATGGAACAGCGCGCACACATAGGCCTGCTCAGCTTCCTTGGCCATAAATTTTTTACTGGCATCGCGTGCCAGCATGCCAGCCAAATTGGCACGTAAAAACGCCTCTTTCAGATCGCGAGCGTTTGCTTTGTCTTGCAGGTGTTCAAACAACAGCACCGTGATCGCCACATTACGTACGGCATCAAAGCCAAGCACAATGACTGCCCGAGAAATCGTGGAAATGTTACCGCCACCCGCTTGTCGAAAAAACGCCGAATTCACCAAGCGCATGATTTTGTTGGTGAGGCCAAAATCTTTCAGGATGGTGTTGGACAGCTTGTTGATGCTCTCCTTGTCGGAGCTGGTCAATCGGTTGATTGCGGCGACCGAATCCGACAGCGCCGGAAAGTCGGTTTTGTGCCGCATACGCCTAAGCAAAAAATCGAGCGTCGACTGTTTCTTGCCTTCTGTGACATCGTTACCACCAATCGGTGACGCGGCGGCGCCCAGGTAATCATCCAGGCGTTCCTTCATTTGCGCAATACTCGCAATGCGCATCGAAGGATCTTTGGCACAGGCTTGACTGATGATGCTGGCCAGCGTGTCATCAATACCGCTATCAGCGGGCAGGGCGACAGGTGTGTTCACAATTTGATAAGCCAGCTGCGGCAAGGACTGGCCGGTGACCGCACGCTTGCCCGTCACCATTTCGTACAGCACCAAGCCTGCCGCATAGACATCAAACAAGGGACTGACCGTCTGCTTGTCAATGTATTCCGGCGGCATATAAGCAGGCGTACCCGTTAGCCCCAGCGCCGTTCCCTCCGGATCAATCTGATCGAGCCGGGTAGCGATGCCAAAATCCATCACACGCGGTGTGCCGGCGGTATCAATCAGGATGTTGGAGGGTTTCAAATCGCGATGAATGATTCCGTCCTCATGCGCTTGCGCCAGCGCATCGAGTATTTGTCGCATCATGTCCGCCGCTTTTGCCGCCGACAAACGCCCTTCTTTTTTCAGGTACTGATCGAGATTCGGGCCCGGCACCAACTCAAAAACCAGATAAGGGTTACCATCCTCCTCGCCCATATCAAAGATCGGCACAATGTTCGGATGGCGAAGATTGCTCACCGCGCGCGCTTCATCAAGCAAAGCCTTGTTACGTTTCTCGTCCGGACGCCCGAAATGCAGGGTTTTGATCGCGACCTCGCGCTGCAACTGCGGGTCAAAAGCGAGATACACCGAACTCTGCGCACCACGCCCCAGTTCACGACGAACCTGAAAGCGCCCGATCATTTGGTTATCCTGCCCTGCGACAGATCTGTTCACTGAATTCATCAAGCCATTCTAGTCAGGAAATGTCCATGGGCGCATACAGGCTACTATTACCGCGCTATTCTGAATTCCACCTGCTTCACAAGCCACTTAAGATTGCTCATGGACACGATTTTGCCTGCCGACAATCTGCAACGCGAACTGATCGAATTGCGCTTGGAACATCGCGATCTTGATGAAGCCATTGCCCGGTTGATTGATCACCCAACGGGTGACGAATTAGCCCTGCGCCGACTGAAAAAGCGCAAGCTAATTCTCAAAGATCGCATCACCACACTCGAACGGCAGATCGATCCCGATGAATACGCCTGAGCCGCCAAACACCCCACCCGAAGCACGCACCGCCGTCCCGCACCTGGTCCCACCACCGGTGCCACGGGTTGCGTTTCCGGTTGTCCGTTCCGGCCTGGGCTTGTCGGCACCATTTCGCTGGCTGGCCGCCGGCTGGCAAGACCTGCGCTATTGCGGTGTGGCCAGCCTGTTTTACGGCGTCAGCTTTGCCGTCATGGGCTGGCTGATGTTGCTGGTCTTCAACTTCGCCGTGCACCTGGTTTCCGGCCTGACCGCCGGCTTCATGCTTGTCGGCCCTTTCCTCGCAATTGGACTGTATGCACTCTCCCGTCAGCGCGAATCAGGGCAAACGGTACGCCTGCTGCCAACCTTGACTGCATGGAAAACCACACGCGGCGCTATTGGCATTTATTCGGTCATTCTGATCATCATTTATCTGGTCTGGGCGCGCGCCTCGATGGTGGCTTTTGCTTTGTTTTACGAGGGCGGCATGCCGAGCCTGACGGGCTTTATTGCCGAAGTGGTGCGCTTCGAGGATGTGGAGTTCCTGGTGACCTACTTCCTGCTCGGCGGTTTTTTTGCCGCACTGGTATTTGCCATTTCACTGGTATCCATCCCGTTGATGCTTGAGCGAGATCAAGATGCCATCACGGCCATGATCGTTAGCGTACTCGCCTTGTCACGCAACCTGCCGGCAGTGTTGGTATGGGGGGCGCTGATTTTCCTGCTGATTGGACTGGGCATGCTTACCGGCTTTGTCGGGCTGATCATTACCGGCCCCTGGGTGGGTCATGCCACTTGGCATGCCTTCCGGGCGCTCGTTGAGCCGCAAGCTGATCTCCCCGTTTCCAGTCATAGCGCACAATAGCCACATACTATAGCCACACACTACGAGTACGAATAATGACCAGCACAGCCGAAAAATCTGCCATCACCCTGCCCCTCATCACCTTGATCGGCAGCCTCACCGCCTGCATCTACTTGGTTGGCATGGCACTTGATCTGGCGACGGTCCAGTTCGTGGTCAAGGGCATTCCGGTTCTGGCGATGGCGGCCTGGGTTTGGCGAGAACCGGGCGCAGAGCGACGCATTGCCGTCGGTTTGATCTTCGGTGCCATGGGTGATGTGTTGCTCAATACGCCGGGTGCGTTTGTATTGGGCATGCTCGCCTTTGCCATTGGTCACAGCCTCTATGTCTGGGCATTTTGGCGCTGGCAAGCAACATTCTTCGTAGTCTTGGCTGTGCCGGTAGTCATCTACTTGGCGTTTGCCTTGCAGCTGATGCTACCGGGAACCGCCGAGCTGACCATTCCAGTCGTTGTCTACATGAGCATCATTGGCGCCATGCTCTGGCGCGCAGCGGCGGTGGCGGCGCCTTCCCCCTCACATACGGCTAGTCCTAGTCGTGCAGCACGCTGGCTTCCGCTTGCTGGCGCTCTGCTCTTCGCGTTTTCCGATACCTTGATCGGCATCAACCGCTTTGCCCAACCGCTCACAGGCGCTGCGTTTCCGATCATGCTGACCTACTGGGGTGGCCAATGGCTGATTGCCGCGAGTGCTATCGTGCGTGCGCCGTCCCACAGCGACTGACTTTCCCCGTGCCTACAGCACGTCAGTCTGTAGGCGATTCTTTTTATTACCCCCCGGGCAAGTCACCGCGTACCTGCTCCACGACGCCGCCGCGTTTAAGCATGTCCAATCGTCGCGCGCGTGATTCCGCGAGCAGGCGTTCAAGATAGGCCAGATTGCGCTCTATGGATTCGGCGTAAAAATTACGCCCTTCGCCACGCATGTCGGCGAAGTGGCCGGCCAAATGACTGGTCAGACCGTTCAAATCCTTATCCAGACGTTGCCGGGTAATGTTGTAGAAATTTGCGGTTTTTTCCAACAGATCATGAATATCGGCAAAACCGCCAAGATTGGCTTCCTGAAACTCAAAATACAGATACAACAAGCGTTCCAGGTATTCGCGATTGGCCATCTGGCCCACCAGATCAGCGGTGGCTGTCGCGTAAGCGGCCAGTTGTTCCTGCGGATTGGTGAATTTCACCCAGTCCGGATGTTGCCGATGATCGGTCACCTGTATCACCTTGACCGTTGATTCGAGCAAATCCGGCGGCAACGTATTGAGGTGGTCGCGCGCAAAATCAACACCGCGCATGACGTGGGTGGCCGTGAACTGGGCGCCTGTACTGCCGGCGCCGGCGGCACCACCAGGGGCACCCGCAGTTGCACCCTCGCGCTCGCTGTCGCGCATCAAATAACCGATATCGTGCATCAGCGCGCCTATCAAGGCGGCATCAATATAGTGACTCGCCAACCCACGGCCAGCCAGTTGCAAGCCATGCAGCATGCGGGCGGAACAAAGCACCACTTCATTCGTGTGTAAGTGGTTGTGATAGAGCGTCTTCAAGTCGCCGTAGCCGCTCAGATCGCCGGAAAATGACTGACGGACCAGTGAGAAGGTATCTTTAATGTGCCCCAAATCATGGTGCGGGGCAAAGCGCGTCACAATCGCGCACACCTGAGCCTCGACCTCTTCCGAGTCGGTCACATTACCCAGCGCAAACGAAGGAGGAGTATTGGTCATCACGCAGCAATAAAAAGGCGGTTCATTCCACGCCGGACGGCATCGTAACAGACCCATCAGCTGAGGCAAGGTTTACAGCCGCTCGCTTGCCGAAAGAAGTGCGGAAAGCATGTCGATAGCCCCTACAATCACCAGACACCATCGCCTATTTTCGCCATGCTATTTACACCATCCACTGCACCGCCCCAGCTCACTGATGCCGAATACGCGTTGTTTCAAGCGCTGATTTACAAAATCGCTGGCATTCGCATGGCTGACTCAAAAAAAGTTTTGTTGGCTGGCCGTCTAAGCAAGCGCTTGCGCACACTTAATCTGCCCACGTTTCAGGATTATTACCGTTTGGTTAATCAGCCGGGGCAAACGCGCGAGTTGCAAACCATGGTGGATTTACTCACCACCAACGAGACCTATTTTTTCCGCGAACAGGGACATTTTGAATTTCTCGCCAACACCGTCATCGCGCAGCACCCGAAAGGCAGCTCACTCGACATCTGGAGCGCCGCCTCGTCGACGGGAGAAGAAATTTATACCATCAGCTTTGTGCTCGCCGACAAGCTCAGCACCAGTGGCAAATGGACGGTAACCGGCTCGGACCTATGCACCACGGTGCTGGAGACCGCCGAACGCGGTACGTATCAGCTCGAACGCACGCGCGGATTACCACCTGACTACCTGCGCAAATACTGCACCAAAGAAAGCGGCTTCAATAGTAGCCCCGATAGCGGCAGCTTCAGCATTCGCCCCGAGATCAAGCAGCACACAAAATTTCTGCAGGTCAATCTGAACATGCCACTACCGTCAACGCTCGGCAAGTACCACGCGGTATTTTTGCGCAATGTCATGATTTATTTTGATGCGGAGACCAAGCGCCGTGTGGTGGCACGCATTGCCGAACGTCTGCACCCCGGCGGCTACCTGATTATTGGCCATTCTGAGAGCCTTACCGGGCTGACTGATACACTGAAAAACATCAAACCGACGATCTACCAGTTGCCCGTCTGACGATCTGAAAATGATTCCCACACGCGGGAAAGTTCGCGTCTTATTTGTTGACGACACCATCGCCACCCAGCGATTGTGCGGCGACCGTTTGGCCCGCGAAAACGATTTGCAGATACTGGAGATCCTCGCCGATCCCGGCGCGGCACTGCGCCGAATCAAGGCCGAAAACCCCGATGTCGTAGTGCTAGACATTGAAAACTCGCGTGGTGTGGGAGGCAATTGTCTCGCCTTGCTCAAGCAGATCATGGCGGACAAACCCACGCCGGTGGTCATCTTTTCCCAGCTAAGCAGCCGCACCGCCATGCTCGGGATAGACGCCATGTCTGCCGGGGCGCTCGCCACGGTAAAAAAACCACAGACCACCCTGTTATCGTCCTTACAGGAAGCCGGACTGAAACTCTCTGCCGCCATACGCGAAGCCTCGCGCGCCAGTTTTCGCGCACCGCGCAATGCGGCCCCCACCAGTCTGCATCTGGATGCACGCACGCACGCACAGCCACTCAGTGCGCAGACGAGAACACCGCTGCACCCGACAACGAAAATCCCTACCCCAACCCCTATCCGCTCCACGAGCCAAGCTCCCGGCCAAAATCTGGTCTCGACTCCACGCTTTGCGCACTTGCCATCTAGTCACGCTACCCAGGCTACCCAGGCAAATGCGGCAATATCATTTACCAGTGATGGCATTCGTATGAAAAACTCCGCCGATGCCATGCTTGCGGCCAAACCCGGCATACATGCCATGCCCGGCGGCGACAAACTCATTGCCATTGGCTCCTCCACCGGCGGCACGCAGGCGCTGGAAGTCATTCTGACCCAATTGCCTGCCAACTGTGCCGGCATCGTTATCGTTCAGCACATGCCGGAAAAATTTACCGCCATGTTCGCCACCCGGCTAAACGACATGTGCAAGGTTGAGGTCAAAGAAGCGGCCCATGGCGACAAAGTCCAGCGTGGCAAAGTGTTCATCGCGCCGGGCGGAAAACATATGATGATCAAACGCAGCGGTGCCGGCTATCACCTCGAAATCGCCGATGGCCCGCTGGTCAACCGACACAAACCCTCGGTCGACTTGATGTTTCGCTCGGTCGCCCAAGCGGCCGGTGCCAGCGCGCTCGGCTTCATTCTTACCGGCATGGGCGACGATGGCGCACGCGGCATGAAAGAAATGCACGACGCCGGCGCCAGCACGGTTGCACAGGACGAATTCAGCTGTGTGGTATTCGGCATGCCCAAAGTGGCGATTTCCATGGGCGGCGTGGACAAGATCGTGCCGCTGGACAAAATTGCCCACGAGATAACGTCTTATGGTCATTAGCGCCTATTTCCGTCACGCCACGACCCACGCGTCCTTTGATGCAACGCAAACTGCAAGCTATTTTCTTGCTCTAGCATGTGCCCATGATCGCGACCACTGCGCTTGACCTTATTTTGCGTCGGCATCAGCACGATGCCAGCCACTTGCTGCAGATACTCATCGAACTCCAAGAGCTGGATGAGCTCGGCGGATGGTTGCCGCCTCCCGTGCTTAACCACGTTGCCCAGACCTTGCGCCTTTCGCGCGCAGAAGTTGAAGCGACAGCCGAGTTTTACAGCTTTCTGCACGTACAACCGGCCGGCCGATACCGCGTACTGTTCAGCAACAACATTACCGACCAGATGGCCGGCAACGCTGCCTTGGTCGAACAGCTCTGCAAGTCGCTGTGGCTGGAAGCTGGCAAAGTCTCGGAAGATGGCTTGGTCTGCGTGAGCACGACATCCTGCACCGGCATGTGCGACCAAGGGCCGGCGGCCTTGGTCAACGGCCGCGCGATCACTCGGCTGGATGCCGCGCGTATCGACCAGATGGCCGAACTGATTCGTTCGCAAACCCCCATCGCGCAGTGGCCGGCCGACTGGTTTGCCATTCACGACAACATCCAGCGCAGCGGCTTGCTACTCGGTAACACGCTCGCCCCCGGCGCCGCATTGGCCGCCGCACTACGCCGGACGCCGGATGACTTGCTCAATGAAATCGAGATCGCCAAGCTGCGCGGTCGCGGCGGCGCCGGCTTTTCCACTGCGCAAAAATGGCGCGCCTGCCGAGCCGCAGAAGGCGCTCACCATTTCGTTGTCTGCAATGCCGACGAAGGCGAGCCGGGCACCTTCAAAGACCGCGTTTTGCTCACCCGCTATGCCGATCTGGTGCTGGAAGGCATGACCATAGCCGCCCATGCCATCGGTGCTAGCCGCGGCTTGCTCTATTTGCGCGGCGAATATCGCTACCTGCTCGACCACCTAAAGTCAGTCGCTGTGAGACGGCGCAACGAAGGTTTGCTTGGCGCAAACATTCTCGGCAGCAGCTTGAGTTTCGATATTGAGATTCACCTCGGCGCGGGCGCTTATGTGTGTGGCGAAGAGTCCGCCTTGATCGAGTCGCTCGAAGGCAAGCCCGGCCGACCGCGCATTCGCCCGCCCTTCCCCGTCGTGTCCGGTTACCTCAATCAGCCAACGACGGTCAATAACGTCGAAACCCTCGCCGCCGCCTGCCTGATCGCCCACGATGGCGGGGCCGCCTATGCACAGCACGGCACGGCGCAATCGGCGGGGAGCAAACTGCTTTCGGTATCCGGTGATTGCGCCCGCCCCGGCATTTACGAATACGATTACGGCGTCAGCGTCGCGCAAGTGCTAGCCGATTGTGGCGCTGCCAGCGATGTCCAGGCGGTGCAGATTTCCGGCCCGTCCGGCATTTGCCTGGCCGCTCACGAATTCCATCGCCGCCTCGGCTTTGAAGACCTGCCCACAGCCGGGGCCTTCATGGTGTTTAACGGCCAGCGTGACATGTTTGAGGTGGCACGCAACTTTGCGCATTTTTTTGCCCACGAATCCTG
>CAZFSH010000004.1:21094-25952 GCA_964521935.1 uncultured Propionivibrio sp. | reverse complement strand
CTGGCGCTGACCGCCTGGATATTGTGGCAGCGGCAAGCGATAGACCCAGTGTTTGTCTTGTGGCAGAACTTCACCCGAAAACTCGCCAAGCGCGGCGTGGTCTGGCAACGGTGGGAGGGGCCTCACGACTTTGCCCAACGTGCCGCAAGCGTGCTCCCCGATTCAGCCGAGGCCATCAAAGATATCGCCCGGCACTATGCGCAGTTGCGCTATGGCCGGGCGACGGATGTATCAAGCGGATCAAGCCCATCAAGCCTGGATCAACTGAAGCGCGCGATCCGTCGTTTATAAGTCTTGATGTTGCTTATTTTCCTACCTGCTTTCCTGCTTACTCCTTGATGGCTTCGAGTGCGATGGTAATGGTCACCTCGTCACCCACGTAAGGCACGTTTTTACCCATATTGAAATCGCTGCGTTTGACCACCGCACTGGCGTCGGCACCGATGGCATCACGCTTCATCATCGGGTGCGGCATGGCCAGGAAGCTACTCACCGTCAGCGTCACCGGCTTGGTCACGCCCTTGATGGTCAGGTTGCCTTCGACGGTGGCGGGCACATCGCCATTGAACGTCACCTTGGTGGACTTGAACGTCGCAGTCGGAAATTTCTCGGTATCCAGATAGTCTTCGCCCTGAATATGACTATTGAACAAAGTCGAACCGGTGTTCACCGATTTGGTGTCAATGACCACCTCGACAGACCCGGTCTTGGCGGCTTTATCCAGCACCACCTTGCCCGTGGTTTTGTCAAAGCGGCTCAACTGCGTCGAGTAACCCAAATGCTTGTAGGAAAAACGCGGGAAGGTGTGATTGGCTTCCAGCACATAGGTTTCCGGGGCGGCAAAGGCCACGGCAGCAAAAGTGGCGGCAAGACTAACAGCGCTAAAAACGATAAATTTTTTCATGCGATAACTCCTGAGTAAGTGAACGGTGGGGTAGAACGGAAAACGATTACTTGCCTGCCAGCACAGGGAAGCGGAACTTGATCTGAATCTCGTTGGCGACGGTGCCATAGTCGGCCCAGATGCCCTCACCGATGGCGAAGTCGCTACGCTTCAGCGTAAACGTGCCCTCCGCCACGGCGGTTTTGTCTTGCGCAGAGGGAGCAGTGAGCGAAAAGGGCGCAACCACCTCCTGCGTGCGTCCCTTGATGGTCATCTGGCCGCGCAAGCTAAATAGCTTGCGCGCCGCATCCTGTGTCGTAATCGCGGAGGAGACAAACCGGGCAGTCGGAAACAGCTTGGTGTTGAACCAAAGCTTGCCCGCCACCTCATCATTCGCTTCATCCGACCCCGCATCAATGCTGGCCAGATCCAGATCAATCACGGCACTGCCGGCCTGGGGCTTGGCGGGATCAAAGCGCAATTGCACGGCAAACTTCTTGAACTTGCCTTCAACCGGCACATTCATCTGCTTGTAAACGAAGCTCAGCGTGCTTTTCTCCGGTTGGATGGCCGTGTACTCAACGGCCAAGGCGGGAGTAAGACTGCCCAACCAGAGTGCAGCCGCCCCGGCAGTCAATCTGGTCAGGAACGGTGTGAAACGGTTCATTTGGCATCCTCCACAGCCTGTCCCGCTAACGCCTCAGGCGGTGCTTTGAAGGACATGCGCCAGAGCATGCCGTCTTTATCGACAAAGTGATGCCTGATCGCGGCGGCGGCATGGCCGATTACCGCCAAAAACAGCAGCCCGTTGAGCAACCCATGAATTTCTTTGAGCTGATGCCCCAACTCTTTGTTCTTTTCCAGCAGATCAGGAATAGGCAGGACACCAAAATAAACGGTCTGAAACCCCTTGGCTGAACTCATCAACCAGCCAGACAGGGGAATGGCAATCATCAGCAAATAAAGCGCCGCATGACCCACGTGCGCAGCAAACTGAGTACGCGGAGACAAACTCGCCGGCAAGGCCGGGGGCGGATGGCCAAAACGCCACCCCATACGCAGCAGTACCAGCAGGAAAGCCGTCACGCCACCCCATTTATGCCACGAATAAATCTGCAGCTTCTCCGGCGACAAGGGCAGATCGCTCATATAAACCCCCACGCAAATCAAGCCGATCAGCAAGGCTGCCATGAGCCAGTGCAACGCGATGGCAACCGGGGTATATCGGGTAATAGTCATGAACAAGACTCCTAATTGGTATGACGGCACTTTACGCAATCGCTGGAAGCGAAGCGATAGGCCTAGTTTGAATAGATTGTTGCGACGAAAGCAATAATAGAACAACAAGACTGTTTAGCTATTTAGCTGGCGAGCACGAGAGTACACTTACTCCATGTCTTACCCGGTTCGACGACGTTTATTCTTGCTGTTAATGATGTGCGCGCTAGCACTGCGCAGCCTGTCGTTTGCCGCCATGATGCCAGCAGACGGCGGCATCAATATGCTCCCCAAACTGCCAACATTCAGCGCCGCCGCATCACCGAGCGAAGACTGCCCTGCGCACCACCCCAACGCGACAGACAACGTCACCGGCCACACCACGCTCCCCTGTCAAATCGCCTGCGATTTAGGCGCCGCGCCAGCACTGACTTCACAGCTTAGGCTGACCATTGCGCCATTAGCGACAGTGCAGGTAACAACGGCTCAGCCGCTGACCATCGGCTGCGCTGCCCAGCCGGAACACCCGCCGCCCATCTGACGGGTTGCCGCAAGTATCTGCAATGGCCTGCAATGCGTGCCGCTACCAACGTAGTGTTGCGTTAACTATCCCGCAACGCTGACCGATCAAGCCCACCGCGCGCTAGCGGTCACTCTGGCGGTTATTTTTATCAATTTATTTGGAGAACTCTCATGAACATGACTCACTACATGGGCTTGCTGGCCGACAACCAGCCCTGGAACCTGATCCTATTTATGGCCATCCCGGTGATACTCGCCGAGACCGTGGCGATTACCGAGTTGTTTATTCTGTTTTCGCGCAAACTTGATGGCAATTTGCGCGCCATCAACAAGTTCGCCAGCATTACCGGCGGCCTGTATTTCAGTGGCGTTTTTGTCTACCTGCTCGTCACCGCAGTGATTCCGCTGACCCTCAATGACGAGTGGCGTGGCCCGGCAGACGTTATTGCCGTGGGCGCCTATTTATCCGGCATCGTGCCCCTGCTCGGCATGGCTCTGCTGGACTTGGGCATCATCGGGCGCGACCGGGATGCGGAATCCAAACTGAAACTGCATGCCTCGCTGGTCGCGCTATTTTTGGTCGTCGCACACATCGCCATGATCATCGGCATGCTTGATCCTTCCTTGCTGCAATCCGACGCAGCAGCGGCAGCGATGCCTATGCCCATGCACGAAGGCATGACGCACTGAAATAGGTTCTTGGCCCCGGGAAGCCCTGTAATTCGGGGCTTCCTGCGTAACGAGCTTGGTTAAGCTGCATGCCTCGGTAATTTTATCTGCGGCACTTTTCTGCGGCTTACTTCATGTTTCATCATTTTTCGACTTTCCGCCAACTGCTCTGCGTCCTGCTGATCAGCCTGAGCTCGCCACCCCTGTGGGCAGACGGTCTTGAGCAGGACCTGTACTCCGACCGCCCGGAAGTCCAGCAATTTATTGGCGAGATGGTGGGCGAACACGGCTTTGATGCCGACGCCCTGACCGATCTTTTTGCCACGATACGCCCTGTGCCGCGCGCGATTGATTTCATCAAGCCACCGGCTGATCCGGGCATCCGCTCATGGCAGAAATATCGCAGCCGCTTTATCGAGCTCAAACGCATCAAAGCCGGCAAGCAGTTCATGGCACGTTACCATCGGGAACTGGCACGCGCCGAAGCACGCTATGGCGTGCCCAAGGAAATCATCGCGGGCATCATCGGTGTGGAAACCATCTATGGCAAAAATACCGGTCGCTTCAATACCCTTGCTACGCTGACAACGCTGGCCTTTGACTATCCACCGCGTGCGGAACTGTTTCGTAAAGAGTTGCGCGAGCTACTACTCTTGGCACGCAGCGAAAAGCGCTCGCCACGGGACTATCTCGGCTCCTTCGCCGGCGCCATCGGCCTGCCACAATTTCTCCCCAGCTCCATACGCCGCTACGCCGTCGACTTCGACGAAAACAAGCATATTGATCTGCTGGCCAGCCCGATTGACGCCATCGGCAGTGTTGCCAACTATCTGGCCGCCAATGGCTGGGAACGCGATCAACCCATTGCGAGCACCGTAACCGTCAGCAGCACCACACCGCAAGGCATTGAAGCAGCGATTGCCGAAGGCATCACACCACAAAAGACTCTGGCAGACTGGAATAGCGCCGGGTTGCACTTTGCAAAAGTCAGCTCCCGTGGCACGGCGTCAATAGGTAATTTATCGACTGATTTGCCGACTGATCAAGCTGCTGCGCTGATCGACCTGATCACGCCTAACGCAGAAACCGAATACCGCCTTGGCTACCGCAATTTTTATGTCATTACCCGCTACAACCGCAGTACGTTTTACGCCTCGGCGGTCATGGATCTGGCCAAGGCCATAAAATAACTAACGTTCCACACTATGTGACACAACATCCGATCAGTTGTCGAGCTAGCCTATGTCCGTCGAAATCAGCTGGGAACCCTTCGGGATATATCGTCGGTTCTACGCGCAGGTAGAACCGGCCGATCTGATTACTGCCATCCAAACGCTGCATGAGGATGAGCGCTTTGAGCAGTGCTTGTACTCGATCAACGACTTCCGCGACGTCACATCGATTAACGTGCAGATGTCCGACATCCTGAAGCTCTCGATGCAGACTCTGGCCGACAGCAAGAGGAACCCTAACCTGCGCGTGGCGGTGGTGACGCAAAACCCCGACGTGCGTAAACTCGCCGAGTTCTACATCTCTCCGAACTACAACCCCTACCCCGCCAAAATC
>CAZFSH010000004.1:15185-20994 GCA_964521935.1 uncultured Propionivibrio sp. | reverse complement strand
GCGTCTTCCTGACGCTCTTTGCCCGTCTCGGCATCGAGCAAGCGATAGCGGCGCTGCGGGCGCAGCTCGGCAAGGATTCCATCTTCCAGGTAGCCGACCGTCTGGTAATTGGCCATGAACGCACGCTGGTGGCTGGGCCCATCATGCAGGATGTCCTGCCCGAAGAAACGCGAGCGGTAGCTGAAATTGAGCAAGGACAGCAAGGTCGGGCCGACGTCGATCTGCGATGCCAGCGTATCCACCTGCGCTGGCGTGATGTGGCCCGGCGACCAGATCAGCAGCGGGATATGAAAGTTCTCGATCGGCAGATCAGTCTTGCCGCGCCCGGAAGCGGTGTGGTCCGCGAGAATCACGAAAACCGTATTGTCAAACCAGGGATGCTTTTTTGCCTGCTCCAAAAACTGACCGATCGCCCAGTCGGTGTATTTGACCGCGCCCTCACGGCCGGTGCCCGAGGGAATGTCGATCCGTCCATTGGGATAGGTATAAGGACGATGATTGGTGGTTGTCATGATGTGGGCATAAAACAGCTTGCCGGCCTGATGCCGCTGATCAAGCTGGCTCAGCGCCAAGCTAAATAAATCTTCATCGGCAACACCCCAGATGTTCTCGGCATGAATCGCTTCTTTGGCAATGGCCGTTCGATCCACCACGGTGTAGCCATTGCCCCCGAAAAAGGCACTCATATTGTCAAAATAGCCGTAGCCGCCGTAGAGATACAAGGACTCGTAACCACGCTGATCGAAAACACTGCCGAGCGTGAACAGGTTTTCATTGTTCGGCCGCTTCACTACCGAGTTACCCGGCGTCGGGGGGATAGACAGGGTAATCGCCTCCAGGCCGCGCACGGTGCGCAAGCCTGTGGCGTAAAGCTGGGTGAAAAACAGGCTGTCCTTGGCCAAGCGGTCAAGATTGGGGGTCAAGCCCTCTTTGTTGCCAAAGGCCGCCATGAATTCCGCGGACAAACTTTCCACCGAAATCAACACCACGTTCAGGTGCTTTTCCGGACCGTGGCCGACCACCTCACGCTCGACGGGCATACGTGCATTGGGCACAAAATTGGCGGCACCACGCCGGCCAAACTCGGCGCGCAAGGTTTTGAACACATCCGCGACCGGCAGCGCACGATAAAACGTTGCGTAGTCGATTTCGTTATTGCGAAAGGCGCTGAAGAATTCGTAATGCCCGTTGCCTGCTAGTTGCACCGCCTGCGCTTCATCGGTGAACTCCTTGTAACGCGGATTGACCAGCAGAAACGACAACACCGGCAAGGCCACCGCCAATACCAGCGCCATCAAGCGCTGACGAGGACTGATCGCACTGTGCGTCATGGCGCGCAAGCGTGACCACTGCGCGGCAAACAGCAGCACGGCCACCACGCCCACGCCGGCAAACATGGGCCGGAGGTCATAGGACTCGCGAATATTGCCGATCACTTCGCGCGTGTAGATCAGGTAATCCACCGCGATGAAATTGAAGCGCGAGGCAAACTCGTTCCAAAACACAAACTCCGAGGCCGCAACAAAGGCGTAACTCAGACAGTAAATGGCGAGCAAGGCGCCAGCGACCAGGGCAAACGTACGCCCGGCGCGCGCTGGCCACACAGCAATCAACAGTAATAAGGGCGTGAACCACCAGACAACCGTGGCCAGGTCAAATAGCAGACCAATGGCGAAAATCGGCAGCAGCTTCATCGGCGCCAAAAAGCTCAGGTCACCATTGAAAAACAGCAAGCCAAGGCGCACCAACGCGTTGAAGATGACAAAGCTGACAAGCAAACGCGTCAGCAGGGCAAAGCGGCTGTGTGATGGGACTATGGCAAACATGGTACGACCCTTTTATTCGGAAGGCCGCAGCTTAGCGGCAGGAACTTAATGCTGACTTAGGGTGATGTAAATCGGCTATCGATGTAATGGCATAAGGCCAAGAACGATTACGGCTACGACGGCATCCAGGCCTGCGTCCAGGCTTCACTTTCGCGCCAGAGGCGATCCGCCAGTTCATGGTTACGAGCAGCAAACGAGGGCTCGCGCACGGCACAGTCATCGTAATACAAGCCACTTTGCTCAGCACACTGCGATGAGGTGGCGCAATACAAGGTCGTTGCCGCCCCGGCTTCAGGGCTGAGCATGAATAGCTTGAGAAAGCGCGCCAGAAAGTCCGGTACTCCACGCCACACCTCAGAGGCCACGACGCCCGGATGCAGCGCGTAGGCATGCACGCCAGTGCCCATCAAGCGACGCGCCAACTCGTCCACAAACAGTATGTTCGCCAGCTTTGACACGCTGTATTCCTTGAGGCCGCCGATACTTCGGGTGGCCTGATGCTGCAGCGAAAAATCAATGTCCGACACATGCCGGTGCGCCTTGCTCGCCACCACGACAATACGCGCCGGCGCCGAGGCTTTGAGCTTCTCGATCAGCAGACGGGTGAGCAAAAATGGGCCTACATGATTGGTGCCGAAAGTCAGTTCAAAGCCCGACGCCGTCATCCCTTTTTGTCCCGCCAGGCCGGCGTTATTGATCAGCAAATGCAAGGGCAAGTCACGTGCGAGAAACTCATCAGCGCAACGGCGCACCGAGGCCAGATCGCCCAGATCAAGCGCAATAAATTCGGCTTTGGCCTTTCCCTGGCTGCGCTCAGCGATCTCGTCAAGCACCACTTGCGTTTTCGCTTGTGAACGGCAGGCCAGAAAAACGTGTGCGCCGCGCAGCGCCAGCTCACGTGCCGTCACACGGCCAATGCCCGTATTGGCGCCGGTTACCAGCGCCACGCGCCCGTTCAGATCAGTTGTTGTCATGGCTGTCGCTATCAAAAAATTAGTGGGTGAAATAATGCGCTCAAAAACTCATATTCCAGCTGTCAGGACTGGCCAGCGCGCAACAATTTTGTCACCCCGCAAACCGACCAGATCGCCAAACTGCAAGAGCACCGCCTCAGACTGGGTAGGTCGCAGAAAGATAAAGTCATCGACCTTGATGTCCACTGAGTTCGACGCCGAATAGCCTTGCTGGTTGGAGCTGATGTAGGCAAAGTGCGGACGCAAGCCGGGCGGCGCCTCGCATTCCGCCAGCCAGTTGCCACTGTAGGCAAAATACATCTGTGCCTGATTGGTGTCCCAGCCACGGATCAAGGGGCCGGCCCAGTCGAGCGCCGGCAAACGACCACCGCGCTGACGCTTCAGTACCGGCGAGGCGATGAAGGCGCTGGCTTCAAAGTCATGCAGGATGGGCAGATCATAGTGCGTCGGCTTCATCAGGCATGAGCCGGCGGACAGATCATTGACCAGGGCGTCACCTTCGTAATAACGAAAAGTCGGACTGCCGGCGCCATTGAAGGTCAGCGGGCCCACGTTGTCGGCAGCCAGCGCCGGAAACTGTTCCCGCAGGTAATTAACACAGGCAAGGTAACGCGCCTTGACCTGCGGCAGCTCACGTTCGGCCATAAACGCGGGCAAGCCCATCAAATGCGCGTCATAGCCCATAAAGCCAGAAAACTGCAAATGCTTCGGGTTTGCGCGTATCAGCGTCAGCGGCTCAAAAAGCGCCAGCGGATCAGCAAAACCGCCGCGCCGCAACCCCACATCCAGCTCCAGATTGACACGCAGCCTGATGTCCAGGGACTGCGCCAGCGCCAGATACTGGCTCAGTCGAGCCGGCGTATCGACCAGCCATTGCAGCTGCCGTGCCGGATCAAAGGCCCCCTTATGCTCGGCATAAAAGGTCTGTAATGCGCTAACTGGCATGGGTTTACCGAGGAGGATGTCGGCATCCGGGCGCAGGCGCGCCATGGCTTGCAAAAACGGCCGGTGGAAACACATCAGCGCACGTGTCTTGGCGCGCTGGGCCACGTAATCAACCAGCGCCGGACTGGGGATGGACTTGACCACGACCCGGTAGGTTTTCGCAGGCAAATTGCCGGTGGGCGTTTTCACCGGGCTGGCCACCGAGGCAGCGACCGAGGAAGCCACCCGGTCAATGTTGCGATCCAAACGGTCCAGATCAATCACCAGCACCGGACGATCTATGCCATGACTGCGCAAGGTGTCGTTCAGGCGCGCGAAATACGCCGGGTAGGCACCACCGCGATCTGCAGGTTTAGCCGCCATGGCTGCGGCCAGTGCCGCGCCACTACCGAGCAATACCGAACGACGACTCACCATGACAGCAGGCTCCTGGAAAGCGGTTTCCTATGAAAGTTTTGACGCATATCAACAACGCATTTTTCAGGAGGACTATCGTTAGCCCTAGAAAATTTAAGGTTATCAACTATTTTTACGAAGGAGTACTCCATGAAACTGTTTTCCGATCTGATCACTACCGACTATGGCTTGATGAGCTTGGCCGTCATCGTTGTTACCTTGGGCATGGGTATGTGGTACCGCGCCTACTTCATTCGCAAAATGGACGAAGACGCCAAGGCACACGGCAAGTAAGCCTCGTCCTCACCTTCATCACGCCACAAAAAGTTGCCGGAGATGGGCGTTGAGCATCCGCTGCTGCGGGTCCAACGCCTTTCTTATTTCCTGAAAATCTTGCCAGTGGCGCGGGTATAGCGCCGCAAGTTGCTTCGCGCCCAGCGTGTGCAGCTTGCCCCAGTGCGGGCGCCCCTGATATTTCCAGAAGATGGGCTCG
The DNA here is from genome assembly GCA_964521935.1 of uncultured Propionivibrio sp. Taxonomy (GTDB): domain Bacteria; phylum Pseudomonadota; class Gammaproteobacteria; order Burkholderiales; family Rhodocyclaceae; genus JADJEF01. The sequence goes on along the minus strand of CAZFSH010000004.1, from coordinate 16,360 downwards.
ATCTCGGCAAAGTAAGGTTTGTAGTCGATGTCGCCATACTGATGCACCGAGATGGAACAGCCATCACGCCCTTCAAACATCGACAACCAGATGTCGTCTGCCTTGACGTAGCGGTATTCGAGCGGGAAACAGATTGGCAGCTTCCGTTCTCGCACCGTGCGCAAAATCTCACGCACACAAGCCGGGCCTGCCTCGGCCGGCACCGTGTATTCCATCTCGCGAAAGCGCACGATACGCACGTGCGGAAACACCTGATACGACGGCCCGGTCTTGACCGTGCTACCGGCATCGCTGGCGACCAGCGACACAATCTTGTCGTAAGCGGCCATGCCACCCGGAAGCCATGACACCGTATCGAAGACTTTGCGCAAGGTGTTCACCGCCTGCGGGTCATCCTCGCCCAGGCTAACGTCGCCGGGCTTGGCGTCGTCCGTGGCGACGGTAATGCACAGGTCTGAATTGGTCAGCGGCAAAAATTCATAGTGACGATGCTTGGCGCAGTTTTCGGCCAGCGCATCAAGCACGTCTTCGGTCTTTTCAACACGATTGACCTCGGTCAGGTGATAACTCGGCTGGTTCTGCAAGCGCAAGCGCGTGACGACGCCCAGCGCGCCCACGGACGTACGGGCAGCGTGAAAAAGTTCGGGATGCTGCTGGGCGCTGCATGCGATCAACTCACCGGAAGGTGTCGCCAGGGTCAAACCCACCACGTACGAGGACATCGAGCCAAAGCGCGTGCCCGTGGCATGCACCGAATTGGCAATGGCCCCGCCCATGGCCGGGTAATCCATATCCGGCATATTCGGCACGGCTTGTCCGACGCTGGCAAGCAAGGGTCCCAGATCATGCATGCGCGTGCCCGCCCAGATTTCGGCCTGATGGGTTTTATCGTCATGGCTGATCAAGCCGGAGAGCAAATCGGTGGACAGCAAGGTGTCATCCGTCGGCACCACGGCACTGAAGGAATGCCCCGCCCCGAGCGGGCGCACCACGCCCTTGGCCTGCTTGAGCAGCGCCACCAGTTCCTCCTCGCTGGCGGGGCTATGCCGCACCGCCGGCTGGCAGAACTGGTTACCCGCCCAATTGATCCAGGGTAACGGCTTACCCGGCGTAAAGCTCACCGGCGACTGCGGTTCACCACCGTGGCGCGCACAGGCCGGCAGCAGGCTGACGGC
>CAZFSH010000004.1:0-15085 GCA_964521935.1 uncultured Propionivibrio sp. | reverse complement strand
CGCGAAAATCTGCCTCGCTGCAGGCACTGCAATAACCCAGCGGCGGCATGCCGCGCAGGCCATAAACCACATTCATCAGCAGCGCGTCTTCGCCTTGCTTGATGCGGTCATACCAATCCGCCGCAACGCCCATCTGCGGCACACCAATGCCGGGGCGGGCGTGACACTGCACGCAATTATTCGTCAGCAAGCTGGCTTGGCGCTCAGTAAGCTGCGCCGCACCGGCGAGCGACCCGGTGAACAACCACAAGGCGAGGACGGCAAAAGTCAGTCGCTGTGGCACGGCGCCAAAAGAAAACCGAAGCGACCGCCGCAAACGCCACCGCAGACCCCACCGCAGACCCCACCGAAAAAATAAGCCACGCATGCTCAGTACCGGGCTAGCACATATCGCTGAACGGGTTGTCGACCGGTAGCGCAATTGGCTGCACAAAACCGGGCAGCGTCAGGCTCTCTGGGGTGATGCGGATAGCCGACTCGTCGATCATGTTTTCCCCGAACTGATAAATCGTCTGCAAGTCACCCCGGCAAGCCGCCGCGTCATAGGCCTGCGCCTGCGCGCGCACCTGCTCGCGCCGCTGCGCATACGAGGCAAACGCCACCTCACCGTAGCGCTTTTTCAGCATCGTTTCGACCACCTGTGGCGAAAACACTGACGCGGTGGCATTGTTGCCACCAAAGCCTTTGGAGTTCAGGAAAGCGACATCTCGCCGCCCGACTGGCTCCACGACATCGTGCAAGGGAATCAGCAAGCGCTCCGCGTGCACATCGTCAGCGACTTTTTTGACCGTCTTGATGCCGGGAATGATGCCGTAGCGGAAGATGCCCAGCGTGGCCATGAGCTGATCGCCACTGGCCGGTGCCAGCGGATGGCCAACATAGGCTTTCACCGCAGCAATCGGCCAGTCACTGATACCAAAACAGCGCGCGACACGATCAAGAATATCGGACTCGGTCACGCGATTTTGCGGCGTGCTGGAGCCATGTGCCTGCACCAGGCTACGGTTGCGTATGGCCTCGTCGCCGAGCACCGCGCGCGCCGAGGCAACCGCCTTGGCCAGGGTAATGTAATTGCCCGCACCGGGGCCAGGGATGGACTTCTTGAAGCCGTCGGCATTGACAAATACATCACCGATGGCCCCGTGAATATCAGCGCCCAACTGCATGGCCAAGGCATCGTCCATGAGCACAACATATTGCGCGGACTCGGCGATCGTGAATCCGCAGTTTTCGCCGAATGGGCGACTGGAGCGCCGAAAGTCATCGCCCTCCGCGTGATCGAGTTTGCGCAGGTTTTCTGCTGTGGCCAGCGCGCCCATGGTGGCATAGCCTTCGATAATTTCCGAGGTCACGGGCGCTTCGCTACACCCGACCATGACCACCCGCCGGCGACCCGTGCGAATCTCATCAACCGCCAAGCGCAGGTTGAACAAAAAGCTGGCGCAGGCGCCGGTCACGGCACTGGTCACGCCAACACTGCCGAGCACATAGGCGTTGACGAAATCGGCCGGCATGGTGTTCAGGCCCAAGGGCAAATTACGCGCCGACACGCGATCACCTTTTAGCCGTGCCTGCATCATGCCGCCATTGCCAGCGTCGTCGAGCTGGCTCATTCCGCTGGCCGCAAAAACGCCGATCTCGTCGGGCGACACGGCATCGACGATGGTCTGCCACGGAATGCCCATGGCATTCACCGCATCCGATGCCGCGACAATGGCCATCTGCAAGCCGCGAGGGTGCGAGCGTGAGTTGTAGCAATCAGCCGGATCAAAACCCGTGGGCAACTGCCCCGCCGATTTGACCGGTAGGTCACGATGCGTCTCGACCAGGCCCGTGTAGCCGCCATTAACCGTCACCGTGACGTGTTTGTCATCGTCGCCGGAGCTTACCGACCACGAGGCTGGCAAGGGCTGCGGCAGCTGCTTGGCCGGCAGGGTAAAACTAAAGCATCCACCGATTTCCAGCTTCTGATGACCCGGCACGGCGGTATCGTCAAAACATTCGATGCGCCGGATCAGCGTGGAATGAAAAATCTGCTCGGCAAAACAGTTTGCCACCTCGGCAGCGCTATAACGCTTGCCATCGGCATCGTGATAGTCGCCATCAGAAAAACTCACCAGCTTCATGAGCGTAGCCAGGCCGACCAGTGTTTCCTGACGCTCGGTTTCCGGCAGGCTCTCGATCACCATGCGCCGATAGCCATGATGAAACGAACTGCGGCCAGCCGCATTGATGCCGCCAAAACCGACGATAACGGGAAGACGAGTCATTCGGTGTTCTCCTTAACGCGGCGCAGTCAGGAGAACACCCGTACCGCGCCGAAACAGTAAAAGTCAGCCACTGTGGGACGGCGGCGCCACCCCCAGCACAAAATGTTCCCATTCCACATGACGGCAACGGCGCATATATTCAAACGTGGAACCAGCCCAGTTATTGGTAATGCGATTGCCGTGCTTGTACCAACTCTCGGCAATTTTGCTCCAGGCCATGCCCGAAAGCCGCTGCTGCAATATCTCGTTGTAACGCGACTCCACCTCGGCACGCACATCCAGCGTGTGCATCTTTCGCTCGTCCAGCCCCTGAATACACTGAACGATGTAATGAGCCTGCGCTTCGATCATGATCACAATGGAGTTATGGCCAAGATTGGTGTTGGGCCCATACATCATGAACAGGTTGGGAAAGCCACTGGTGGTCATCCCCAGATAGGCGTGCGCGCCATTGCTCCAGTTGTCATGCAGGCTGCGGCCACCGAGCCCGCGCACGTCGATCGACTCAAGGAATGGATTGGTACGAAACCCGGTACCGTAGATCAGTACGTCAGCCGGAATATCGCGCCCATCCTTCATGAGCACGCCGGTTTCGGTCAGCTCGGCAATCCCTTCGGTCAGCAAATCAACGTTAGGGCGCGCCAGCGCGGCGTAATAGTCATCCGAGAAGAGCACGCGTTTGGCGCCGATGGGGTAGCGTGGAACCAGCTTGTCTTGCACAACCGGGTCGGGAATCGTACGGGCGATGTAGCGCCGGCAGGTCCATTCGCCCCACCAACGCAGCAAGCGGTTGCCGCGCATGATCGAATACAGAAGCAACTCGCCGCGCAACCATAAGCGCAGGCGATACAGTTTGGTCAATGCCGGCACGTGGTCTGACAACCACTGCTCCCACGGCCGATAAGGCCGATCATATTTCGGCAGCACCCAGTTGGCGCTGCGCTGGAACACGCTGACCTGCTTGGCCACCTTGGCAACTTGCGGAATGAACTGCAAGGCGCTGGCGGCATTGCCAATGACGGCGACGCGCTTGTTAGTCAGATCGACCTCATGCTGCCATTGGGCGGAATGAAAGGCCGGGCCAACGAAGCGCTCGCGGCCGGGCAAAGCCGGGATAGCCGGGTGATGCAGCTGCCCGACGGCACTGACCAGAAATTGTGCCTTCAGCGAGTTCCCCTGCCGGGTTAACACATGCCAACGCTGTCGCTCTTCATCCCAGTTCGCCGACGCCACTTCGTGCTCAAAACGAATGTGGGCGTACAAGCCATGCTTTTCTGCCACGTGGCGCAAATACTTCAGAATCTGGTGCTGCTCCGACCACTTGTATTGCCAGTCGGCGTTGTGCTCAAAGGAAAAACTGTACAGCGCCGAGGGCACATCACACTCGGCACCAGGGTAAGTGTTCTCGCGCCAGGTGCCGCCTACATCACTGGCTTTTTCCAAAATCAGAAAGTCATGAATGCCCGCCTGCTTAAGGTACACGCCCATAGCCAAACCAGAAAAGCCGGTGCCAATAATCAGAATGCGTGGTTGAGAACTCATCGAGAAAAATCCCCGGTTAATATCACTGGTGAACAACCAGTCTAGCGCCGTCGCACAACAATTACTCACAACTCCTTACAACGTGCGAACCTGAAGTTGCCCAGACTGGCTGCCGTGCCATGTGGCACCTTATGTAAAGGAGTTACTGATGAAAACCCTGTTCATTCCCGCCCTGCTCGGCTCACTGGTGCTCAGTACCGGTGCCAGCGCCCATGGCTTTAATGGTGGCTGGGACAATGAGCATCATGGTCGTGACCGCGATGGCTATGAGCGGCAGAGCGTGCATTACCGCTACGAGCAACCCGTCGTGATTATTGAGCGCGCACCGGTGGTATATCGCGAGCGCATCGTCTACCGCGACCGAGTGGTTTATGACGAACGTGATTACCGGCGCAACGACGAGCGCGAATGGCGCCGAAATGATGAGCGACGCGATGAACGCTATGAAGGGCGAAATGACGGCCGGAATGGCGACCGGGATAACGACAATAATCGCCTGACCGGACAAGTCATCGGCGCCATCGCCGGCGCGGCGCTAGGCAATCAGGTCGGCCGCGGCAACGGCCGCGTCGCTGCCACGGCTATTGGTGCAGTGATTGGTGGTGCCGTGGGTGGCAACGTCGCACGCTATTAAGTTTTGCCGGCACGCATTGGCAAGGGTCAAGTGCACCGGCTGTCCGGTATTGCGGCACAATTCAGGGCATGAAAAACGCACTGCTTTGCTTGACCGCCATGATGACGCTTAGCTCCATCGCGGCATCTGCTGAAACGAATGCCGGGCTTGATATCACGCGCGCGGAATTCGGCCTGTTTGATGCCAGCAATCCGCGCGAAATCGTCTTTGAGCCGACAAACACCGTGCCGCGAAAAAATGGCCAGCGCTACGGCTGGGTGATCGATGTGCGTACCAGCCAGCGCAGCCTTCTGGTACGTGAAGCCTATGTCCTGGAAGCCCCGAAAACGGCTGCACCTGCGCAAAGCAATCACTCTGTGCACGCAAACGCCGAACGCATTGATATCCCCGTTCAGCGTCGCCATGAAGTCAGCCAGCGCCAGCTCGTTCCCGTCGATGGAAAAATTTATGGCGAATGGGCAGTCGGCTCGGACGAGCCAGCGGGCCATCGTCATCTGCAAGTCAGTATTGAAAATGCTGCAGCCGTTGATTTCGAGTACGACGTGCAATGAGCAATGACGCTGATTTCGCCGAGTGGGCGGCCATGTTCCTGCAACAGGTTGACGTGGCGCCCACGATACCCACAACAGCCCCCACAACTCCTGCAATGCCAGTCATCAACGATGGTCTGAGTGCCGGTGCGCGCGCACTCTTGCAAGCGATTGATGCTGGCGGTGTGCCCGCATTCATGACCAGCAATCTTAAAATTATTGCGCTCGAAAACGGTCTGGTCGTCGAACCATCCACAACACCTAATGACATCATTTTTGGGCTGCGTCAGCGCCGCAAAGCAGCGTTGTAAAAAATCCCGTCGGCACACGCGACACTGATTTTTTGCTGGCGATGTTCTATACCACTGAAATTTGAGTCTATGATGAATACTCCACAACACGAAGGGAGTCAGTAATGGTCACATCTGCGAAGAAACCTGCTGCAAAGAAACCCGCTGTAAAGAAGCCCGCAGCAAAAAAAGTCACGGCGAGCACGGCATCCAAAGCCAGCGCACAAGTCAAGAAAACCGCAGATAGCGTGCGCAAGAAAGTTGATGAAGTCATCAACATCATCAAGAAGCTGATGAAGCAGTACAAGCTGACCCCGGCTGATCTGGGCTTCGGCAAGGAGCCGGCAAAGAAAGCGACCGCGAAGCCCGCAGCCAAAGCTGCCGCCAAAAAACCTGCAGCGAAAAAAGCCACACCCGCCAAGAAACCCGCTGCGAAAGCTGCGGCTAAGCCGGCTACCAAGCCCGCAACCAAGCCTGCAACTAAGCCCGCCGCGAAGAAAGCCGCACCAGCAAAAGCACCCGCAGCAAAATAATCCCGGCCACGCCGGATTGCCGCTATCGGCCCTGCTCCGACGCCAACGTCGGGCCAGGGCCTTGTTATTTGGTACGATGGGTCAAGACAGCATCATGGCACTGCCATAACACCATGGCACCATGACTCAATACAACAAGAACGCGCCGCGCTGCGCCTCCCAGGCCTGCTCGTCCACACAGGTCAGCGCATCGAGATCCCCCGGCTGAGCCTGCGCGTCATCGACCCACTCGCGTAACAATGGGCTGCCATTGATCAGATCAATCGCGAGACGATCACTCTCGTACTCGTAGGGAAAATCGCGCCACAATAAATAGTCCGGCTGCAGCAATCGAATAGCTTTGAAGGCGAGCGCCATCAAGCGCCATGGACGAAACGCGTGATGGTCATAATGCGCCGGATCTTCGACATGAATTTGCAGCCCCTGACACAATTGGCCAACATGCTTATGGAAGGTTGGCTCAAACCAGCACGGACGTAGCACGCAACCCTGCAGCCAGGTTGGGGCCAACTGCTGCATGCACGCCAAAACGGCACTGGCATCAATGTCAGGCGCGCCGAATAATTCCAGCGGCCGTGTCGTACCGCGGCCCTCCGACAGGGTTGTCCCTTCCAGCATCACGGTGCCCGCATAGCAGCGCGCCATAGAGAGATTGGGCGCGTTGGGACTAGGATTGATCCAGCTGCGCTCGCCTTCCGGCCAGCCAAAACCTGGGGCAGATTGCGGCTGCCAGTCACGCATGGGTATCACCGCATAGTCCACCGTCAGACCGAGCTGCGCAATGAACCAATGCCCCAACTCGCCCAGCGTCAGCCCATGACGCATGGGCATCGGGCCGGCGCCGACAAAACTCTCCCACCCGGCACGCAGGGTCAGTCCTTCGACGGGCCGGCCGGCCGGATTGGGACGATCCAGCACCCAGACGGTTTTGCCATGCTGCGCGGCCGCTTCGAGCACATAACGCAATGTCGTAATGAAGGTATAAATCCGGCAGCCCAAGTCCTGCAGATCGACCAGTAGCACGTCAAAACTCTGCATCATCGCGGAGCTTGGCCGACGCACCTCGCCATACAGGCTGAAGACCGGAATGCCATGCACCGGATCAATAAAGTCTGGCGACTCCATCATGTTGTCTTGCTTATCGCCACGCAGTCCATGTTGCGGCCCGAAAGCGGCCGAGAGCGTGATTTCCGGAAGCGCTCCGAGCACATCAAGGCTGTGCGCCAGCCCTCGGGTTACCGATGCCGGGTGGGCCAAGAGCGCTACACGCCGTCCGCGCAGACGTTGCCGTAAAGGCTGATCTTCCAGCAGTACATCCAGACCAAAGTGCATAAGCAATCCTAATCGAGCAACAGGACAAAGCTGTCGCGCTGGTGAAAGTCAGGCTTCGCCGCCGCATGCGACAAGGCCCAATAAGTGTGACTCTGCTGACCATCGTTCGCCCGCCGCACTACCGTCAGTCCAACAAGATAGCGCCTATAAGCGGGCAAGCTGCCGGACGCCAGTGTCACGCGCAAGTGCAGCACTCCGGCATGTTCTCGGCAGCGGATGTGTGGTGTAGCGATCGCCGGCAACTGATCGCTACGCTGGCGATACGCCGTGAAGTCATACGCGGCCCACTGACCACTGGGAGAAAAATTGAACTCACGGTAGTTTGCGCTTTCCGCATCCGCCACAAACAGTTCAGCGCAGGTGTGCTGCCAGAGATCATCGCAACGCTGGCCAGCTAAAGCAGGGTCCATCGCTGGCAAGGCCAAATCAGCCGACGAGAGCTGGTAATGCACATGCCAGCTGTCCCCATTACGCTCCAGCGTAACGCTCACCATCTTGTCATCAGCCGGGGTCTTAGCATGCGCGACCAGCTGGTGCTGGCTCCGTCTATGTTTGCCCGCCAGCGCATGCGCAATGCGCTGATGGGCATGATGCGCTAGGTGCCGCCGATCCGGGTGTGGCGGATTTTCGCTCGTCAGCCACTCCAGCGTCGCACGCAAACGCGGGCCTGAGACGATTTGCCACAGGCAATCGAGCAGACTCAGCTCACCAATGTAGGCAGGGCGCGGACTGCTCTGCCCCGCCGGATCATCAGCTTCCTGATAGCGCAGACACAGACAATGGACAGACACCTGGGCATCAATGGCGGCCTGAAACAAGGCGCCGTGAAAGGGCAGCATAGCTGTGCCATCGGTCGTCGTGCCTTCCGGGAAAATGGCGATGCGTCGCCCTTGCCGCAAGCCCTCGGTAATTTTTTCCTGTACCCGATGAGCGGCACGCCGGCTGCCACGCTCCAGATAAATGGTGCCCGCCATGGTAGCCAGTGGTCCGATGATCGGCCAGCCGGCAACGTCGTCTTTGGAGACGAAACAACTCGGAGCCAGGGCATTGATCAATACGATGTCGATAAACGAAATATGGTTGGCCACGATCAAGCCGCCGCGATGGTCTGGCGCAGACGGTAGATGGCCAATCTGGTATGCGTCGATTCCCAATATGGCGAGAAAGCGCCGCGACCAGTCTTGTACCAGCCGCTGGCCACCTTCGACATCGCTCCGGGCAAAACGCCAGCGCAATATCACCGCACTGGACAACACATGCAGCACCGCCCCGGCCAGGCGCAAAACGCCTATCGGAAACCAGATAAATCGCGTGGGTCGTGTCATGAAAAGTCAGTCGCTGATAAAACTACTGCGCTATAAGGCGGTCGAGCAAAAGACGCTCTCCTCGCCGTAGAGATGTGAGACGGCACCCAGCACTTTATCGTGATTGCGCTCGCGCAGCCCATCGCCATAACAGTAATGCCCGCCACATACTTGCCTAGGAATGAATACAAACCGGATAGAAAGTTCATGGGGTTCGCGGCTAAGATAGTAAAAAACCATTAGCCGAATAAGCTTTTGCCGAGATATTACCGAGACATTACTCATGCGCCACTTCGCCGACGTAAAAATCTGGATTCGTTTAACTGCTGCCATCTGGGTCATGCTGCTGGTGACCTGGGCAGGCGTTATTTTCTGGGAAAGCCACGCCAACTGGCATGCTGCCGTGGATCAGGCGGAAGACTTCTCCTTGAGCATGCACGATTCCACGCTGGCCGGCCTCACCGCCCTGATGGTCGCCGACAGCATGGACAAGGGCCATGTTCTGCTCGACCAGATCAAGCAACTGAAAGCCATTCGCGAATTACGCGTGGTGCCCAATGCGCTGGCGCTTGAGGGTGTCGAGAGCTCGAAAATGATCGGCAAGCCACGCAACAATCTGGCACCTACCGAGCTCGAAAATCAGATCATGAAAAGCGAGCAGGATTTCAGCGAAGTCAGGCAGGACGCCGACGGCCCGTATCTGCTGACCATCCGCCCGATGAAAAACCTCAAGTCCTATCTGGGCAAAAACTGCCTCGAATGCCATGACGCCAAGGAGAACGCCACGCTGGGCGTCATTAGCATGAAGATCAATCTGAGCAAAATTGACCAAGCCAGCACTGAGCAACAGATTAAAACCCTTATCGTCGCCTTTCTCGCCAGCGCGCTCTTGATGGCCTTCATCTGGTTCTTTATTCGCAAGTCAGTCACTGATCCCATTGAAAATATGGCCACCAGCCTGCGCGCGATTGCCTCGGGCGAAGGTGACCTGACCTACCGGATGCCGGTCCATGGCAACGATGAAATTGGCCAGGTATCGATGGGCTTTAACGACATGATGAGCAAGATTGCGCAGTTGGTACGTCACGTCGGTAATTCGGCATCACAGGTATCTACCTCGGCACGTCACCTTGTGGAGAGTGCCGATCATGTCGCCAATTCCTCGCTCAATCAGAACGATACATCGACCGCTGCCGCCAGCGCGGTGGAAGAAATGGCAGCGAGCATCGTTTCCGTCGCGCAAAGCGCGGAAGAGGTACGCGAACGCTCGCGCGAAAGTCTGCGCCGCTCCGAAGAAGGTAATGCCAGCCTGTCACGGCTAACCAACGGCGTCGGGGTCATTGAATCAACGGTACGAGGCATTGCCGACTCAGTCGAGCACTTCGTTGCCAGCACCGCGGCCATCAGCAACATCACCAGCGAGGTCAAGGAAATCGCCGATCAGACCAATCTGCTCGCGCTCAATGCCGCCATTGAGGCCGCGCGCGCCGGCGAGCAAGGGCGCGGTTTTGCGGTTGTCGCCGATGAAGTACGCAAGCTGGCAGAGAAGTCCGCCGCCTCAGCGAACGAAATCGACTCGATCACCCGCACGCTGGCTGAACAATCCACCGCAGTTACGCGCTCGATTGATGACGCCATGACGCACATTGGCACCAGTCGCGAATCGGTGCTCACCGTCGAGAGCGTCCTGGCGGCCGCCAGTGACTCGGTCGTCGCGGTAGGGAAAGGGCTGGATAGCATCGCCACCGCCACCTCAGAGCAACGTCGCGTGAGCACAGAAGTCGCCTCGGGCATTGAACGCATCGCCGCCATGGCCCATGACAACAGCACCGCGGCAGCAGAAACCGCGAATGCCGCACGCAGCCTGGAGTCGCTCGCAGCAGAACTCCAAGGTGCCGTTGGCCGCTTCAAAACTTGAGCGAGGCTGATCGTATCGGCGCGCCGGTCGGACACACGACCTCAAATCTTGCTGCGCACCCTTAGCCGGAGGGTGCTTTGAGTGTTGACGGTATTTACCAAATTGCTGGCCACATTTCTTTGCGGCAGCATTTATAACAGCGCGTCGTGGTCCCCACCGCTACGGCGAATCATTTTGCGCAGCGCCATCAAGGCGTCAAGCTGAATCTGGCGCACGCGCTCGCGGGTCAAACCCAAGTCGTCGGCGACTGCCTCAAGCGTAAGTGGCTCCCGGCCATTGAGCCCATAGCGGCACTCGACGACGTAGCGCTGACGCTCATTGAGCCGGCTCACCCATTGCGCAACATGCGCCTCAACCTCCTGCTGCGCCAGATGCGCTTCCGGATCTTCGCTATGCTCGTCGGCGATAGCATCACCAACGGACAACTCGGGGTCGATCCCCAAGGGGGCATCAAGCGACGACGGACGCTCATTGAGCGAGAGCAAATGGCGCACCTCGTCGCTGGGGCGATCGAGCAAGCGGGCGACGGCTTCCGCCTCGTGGCCTGGATGCGGGGCTTCTCCCGTCCAACCTGACTGCTGCTCAAGCTGACGCAGCGCGCGCAAAACCATATTGAGTTCCCGGATCACGTAAATTGGCAGCCGTACTGTCCGCGACTGGTTCATCAAGGCACGCTCAACGCTCTGGCGTATCCACCAGGTTGCATACGTGGACAAGCGAAAACCCCGCTCCGGATCGAATTTCTCAATGGCGTGAATCAAGCCCAGATTGCCTTCTTCGATCAGATCATCCAAGGGCAGACCGCGATTCTGGTAGCGCCGGGCAATACTGACCACCAGACGCAAGTTCGACTCAATCATGCGCTGCCGCGCGGCAAAGTCACCGGCACGAGTAAGCCGGGCGAGAGACTTTTCTTCCTCGGCAGTCAGTAATTGGCTACCGCCAATGTCGTGCAAATAACGTTGTGTGATGTCATCGAGAAAGCTGGCGTCATCGGCGGGCGCCAAGCCTGGGCTGTCGTCATCGGCAAATAGCCGAGCTTCTACCGGAATATCGTCAGGCGCGGCACCTGATTCATCAGCGGAATAAGCGCCAGAGTCAGGGATAGAGTCAGCGTCGGCGCCGTCGTTACCAGTCAGGTCAGCTAGGTGATTTACGTCGCCGTTAGCGGGTGGGGTCATGGCCGCTATTCTGGCTCATTGTGGCTTATTTTGTCGGCAAAAATCCTGCAGGATCGACCGGCTTGCCTTGCCGTCGAATTTCGAAATGCAGCTTGGGGGAGTCGGTGTCCGTACTACCCAGTTCGGCAATTTTCTGACCCGCCGTGACCGACTGCCCTTCCGTCACGACAATCTGGTTGTTGTGTGCATAGACCGACAAAAATTCATTGTTATGCTTGATCACAACCATCTTGCCGTAACCACGCAAACTGCTGCCCACATACGACACTTTACCGGCCGCAGCCGCCAGCACCGGCTCGCCAAGCTTGCCCGCAAGATCGACCCCTTTATTGCTGCCTTCGCTGAATGGCGTCAGCACTTTACCGGGCACCGGCCAGGACCAGGCCATAGCGGCAACGCCTTGAGCCGGGGCAGCAAGGGGGGGGGCGCTAGTGGTTGCGGTTGGCGTTGCGGTAGTTGCTACAGTGGGCGCCGGAGCAGAACTTGGCGCAGGAGAAACTGTGGGAGAAACAGCAACAACGGGCGCTGAGGCCGGAGCCGTCTCAGCGGCCACAGGCTTGGTCGCCGGTACTTGTTTCGCTTTGTCGTAGGCCGCATCGGCATCACGCAGCTTGGCCAGATTGGCTTCCGAATAGGGCTGCGTACCGCCTTTGGGTTCTCGCTTATAGAGTGCAGTGTTGGCACCGACGCTAGCCTGAGTTACCGTAGGCTTTGCCGCCGGGGCCACCGGAGACTCCGGCGTCTGCGACGCAGGTTTGCTTTGCACCGGAGCGACGGGGGCGCTGATTGGCTTGGCCACCGCAACCGGTTCCGCTGATGCGGTTGCCGGGGCGCTGCCCGGTGGCGTTAAGCGCAGCACCTGTCCGACACGGATCAAGTTGGGGTTATCGAGACTGTTCCATAGCGCCAGGTCACGGTAATCTTTACCGCTATCCAGGGCAATCGCCAACAGCGTATCGCCCTTCTTTACCGTGTAACTCGGGCCATCAACGCTGCTCGCTGCCGCAGGGGCTTTCAATGACGCCTCGATAACACGCGAATTGCCTGAGCGGTCATCCACCGACACCGGCGGGACGCTACCGCACGCCGCCAGCAATACTGGCAGCAACGCCGGAAAAAAACACGCCAGTCGCGCTGCTAAAGCACCCGATTTTCCAGATAGCCCTGCGCGAAAAATCGCTGTCATTGCAAGCCAGGCAGCAGCGGCACAAAGCGCACGGCATCGAAACGACTTTCGACAAATCCGGCGTCAGTATGCTCAACCAGCGTAATCACCTGCTCGACCTCGCCACGCGGCATAACCAAGGGCATGACCAGACGCGCGCCGGGGGCCATTTGGGCCAGCAGTTTTTGCGGCACGCTCGCCGAAGCTGCCGCGAGAATAATGGTGTCAAAGGGCGCGGCCTCGGGCAGACCACCGCTACCATCAGCGTGCTTGAGCCGCACATGGCTGAGTTTGACCTGTTTGAGATTTTCGCGCGCCCGCGCCAGCAGCGGGGCAATACGCTCCACCGCAAAAACCTGTTTCGACAAGCAGCCTAGAACTGCGGCCTGATAGCCGCAACCCGCGCCCACTTCCAGCGTCTTGCCCAATTCACGGCCAGTGATCAGCAGCTCGATCATGCGCGCCACGACATAGGGCTGCGAAATGGTCTGCGAAAAGCCGAGCGGCAGCGCCGTGTCTTCATACGCCCGATGCGCCAGCGCTGGCTCAACAAATAGATGCCGCGGCACCTGACCCATTGCATGCAGCACCCGCTCGTCACGCAGGCCCTGCTCGCGCAGGCGCTCGATCATGCGCGCACGCGTGCGCTGCGAGGTCATCCCCATTCCCTGTAACGCGGCGGTCGAGTTCATGCTCGCCCCTCCATCCACTGACGCACGGCGGCCACTTGCGCGTTGTGGGTCAAATCCACTTGCAGCGGCGTCACGGAAACAAAGCCATGCTCGGTGGCATGAAAATCGGTACCTTCCCCCGCGTCGGCGGCAGGGCCCGCCGGACCAATCCAATAAACCGTTTCACCACGCGGCGTCTGCGTTTTGATCGCACCTTCGGCGCGATGCCGGCGCCCGAGACGGGTAACTTTCGTGCCCTTGATCGCCTCAGCAGGCAGATCCGGCACATTGACGTTGAGCAACACGGGTTCAGAAAACGGCCGCTGCAAGCAACGCTCCACCAGCTCGCGAGCAATCTGCCCAGCCGTGGCAAAGTGCTTGCCCTCAAACGAAGTCAGCGACACGGCAATCGAGGGAATGCCGAGCAGATAGCCTTCGGTAGCCGCTGCCACGGTGCCCGAATAAATCGTATCGTCACCCATATTGGCGCCATTATTGATGCCGGAGACGATGATGTCAGGCGTGTGATCGAGCAAGCCAGTCACGGCCAGATGCACGCAATCGGTCGGCGTACCATTCACGTAACGAAAGCCGTTGGCGGCGCTGCGTAAATTCAGCGGCCGATCCAGCGTCAGCGAGTTGCTTGCGCCGCTGCGATTACGTTCGGGAGCGACCACAGTGATCTCACCCAAGCCCTCCAGCGCGGCATGCAATGCCGCCAGTCCCGGCGCGAAATAGCCGTCATCGTTACTCAAAAGAATGCGCATGGAGGGGGAAAACCGGGAACAAGTGAAGATTCGCAGGCATTGTAACGGATGCCCACGGCCCGACGAACCCCGGAAAAGCCAAGTTTCCGAGTTTGTTTATTAGCCAAACATGGCGTTTATCGGCAAAAGTCAGTCGCTATGGGACGGCACATGGACGGTGCATGGACGGCGCTTAGAATGCACACACCATGACCGATACCTCCATAAAACTAACCCAGTTCTCCCACGGCGGTGGCTGCGGTTGCAAAATCGCCCCCGCCATCCTGAGCCAGCTGCTGGCCAACGCGCCGCTAAGCTCGATGATGCCGCTGCCGCCAGAACTGCTGGTCGGGGTTGAAACCTCGGACGACGCCGCGGTTTACCAGCTCAATGACGAGCAGGCAGTGGTCGTGACCACCGACTTCTTCACGCCCATCGTCGATAACCCGCGTGACTTTGGGCGCATTGCCGCGACCAATGCCCTTTCCGACGTTTACGCCATGGGCGCCAAGCCGCTGTTCGCCCTTGCCGTGGTCGGCATGCCGCTGGACAAGCTGCCGCTTGAGGTGATTCGCGACATTCTGGCGGGCGGACAAAGCATTTGCCTGGAAGCCGGCATTCCGCTGGCTGGTGGCCACTCCATCGACGTGCTTGAACCGATCTACGGTCTGGTGGGCATCGGTGTGGTGCACCCGCAAAAAATCAAGCGCAATAGCGGCGCCCAGGATGGTGACGTGCTGATTCTGGGCAAACCGCTGGGCGTCGGCATCCTCTCCGCCGCGCTGAAAAAAGGCCAGTTATCCGCAGACGGCTACCAGCGCATGATCGACTGGACCACCCGCCTGAATACGCCAGGTACCGGGCTCGCCGAGCTGCCCGACGTGCACGCCATGACCGACGTGACCGGTTTTGGCCTCGCCGGCCACCTGCTGGAAATTTGCCGGGGTTCCGCGCTCGGCGCCCAGGTCA
>CAZFSH010000003.1:17815-26067 GCA_964521935.1 uncultured Propionivibrio sp. | reverse complement strand
ATTACGTGCCGCACCAAAAAAGCGCTTCGGGCGTTGCAGGGCATTGGCATCCACGCCGCCTGTGAGAACCTTGCCGGAAGCCGGTTGCACGGTGTTGTAAGCACGGGCAAGCCGGGTGATTGAATCAAGCAAAATGACCACATCTTTTTTATGCTCGACTAGTCGCTTGGCTTTTTCGATGACCATTTCGGCGACTTGCACATGGCGTGTTGCCGGTTCGTCGAAGGTCGATGCAACGACTTCGCCTTTGACGGTGCGGAGCATTTCGGTCACTTCTTCTGGGCGCTCGTCAATCAAGAGCACGATCAGCGTGACATCGGGGTGGTTAGTCGTGATGGCATGGGCGATGTGCTGCATCATGACTGTTTTACCGCTCTTCGGACTGGCGACGAGCAAGCCGCGCTGACCTTTGCCGATTGGGGCGATCATGTCAACGATACGGCTGGTGATGTTTTCTTCACCACGCATATCGCGCTCCAGGCGCATATGGTCAGTTGGATGCAGCGGGGTGAGGTTCTCAAAGAGAATTTTGTGTTTGCTTTGTTCAGGTGGTTGGCCATTGACCTTGTCGACTTTCACCAGCGCAAAGTAACGCTCGCCGTCTTTAGGCGTACGAATTTCGCCCTCAATGGTGTCACCCGTGTGTAGGTTGAAACGGCGGACCTGACTTGGGCTGATGTAGACGTCGTCGGTGTTCGCGAGATAGGAGGTTTCGGGCGAGCGCAAGAAGCCGAATCCATCCGGAAGCACTTCCAGAACGCCATCGCCATGTATGGTTTCGCCGCGTTTTGCCTGATTTTTCAGGATGGCGAAAATGAGTTCCTGTTTGCGCAGGCGGTTGGCGCCTTCAATCTGGTTGGCAGCCGCCATTTCCAGAAGTTGGCTGACGTGAAAGGCTTTGAGTTCGGAAAGGTGCATAGCAGCGTGTGCAAGTGTGACCTCGACCCGAGGGCCGACGCATGAATTTCAAAAGGGGAGTGGGTTGCCTGAGGCGTGAAACGCCCGGCGGGTGAAATAATTTCCAGGACCAGCTCGGTGCGTTAAAGCCTTGGTCTCTGCGGTGTTCTTGGAAAAAGCGGTACAGCGCGTTTTGGTTTGCGTGTTGAGTATTAGCTCAATGCGCCCGAAGCTTCACTAGCTGTTACAAGCTTCGAGCGTGATTCTAATACGTCAGAGGTTGCTGTCAATAAAAGCAGTCAATTGCGATTTCGACAGTGCGCCGACTTTTTGGGCTTCTACCTGTCCATTTTTGAAGAGTAGCAAGGTGGGGATGCCGCGAATGCCAAACTCACCGGGAACGGCGGGGTTGTCATCAATGTTCAGCTTGACCACTTTGATCTTGCCGGCGTATTCCTTTGCCACATCATCCAGAATCGGGGCGATCATCTTGCATGGACCACACCACTCTGCCCAGAAATCTACCAATGTGGGAAGGGGGGATTGTTTGACTTCTGTGTCAAAGCTGTTATCGGAAACGTGGAGAATGTGCTCGCTCATGAGTGATATCTGTTGGGGTTACAGGGGGGATGATTCAGATCGGTGATTGACCAGCCAGTTCAGCTGTCGTGGACTGCACAAACGCGCACAAACAAGTTAAATAAGTCGCTTGCGTTCGCCTTGTTCTTACACCGTGGGAGAATCGTAGCAAAAAAAAGTGCTTAACGGAATATCGTTGTGCTGTAACGATACTTTATTCTGCATTCACGTGGCTGGTTTGCACACTTGAAGCCTGATTAACGAACCCGCGGGCCTAAACTCGCTGGAAAGGAACAACAATGACCTATGTGGTAACGGAAGCTTGCATTAAGTGTAAATACACCGACTGCGTCGATGTCTGCCCGGTGGATTGTTTTCACGAAGGGCCAAATTTTCTCGTGATTGATCCGGACGAATGTATTGATTGCACCTTGTGCGTTGCGGAATGTCCGGCTGAGGCCATCTTTGCGGAAGATGATGTGCCGGCAGCGCAAACGGAATTTATTGCGCTCAATGCCGAGCTAGCAAAAAAATGGCCAGTGATCCTTGAGCGCAAAGACCCGCTTCCCGGCGCCGATGACGTGGTGAAAGAGCCTGGCAAGCTGGCTGCCTTGGTACGCTAATGCTAATTCTGCGGTGAATTGCTGCGCGCTTGCCGCATTCTTATTTGCATGCACTAACATAAGTAAATAATTAGTTAATTACCCAAGCGATTTGGCGTGCGTTCTGAAAAGCAGACGCGCCGTCCACTCATCCGTTCGATAAAAGCAGGAGTCGTGCAATGCAAGTCAGAGAAATTCTGGAGATCAAGGGGACTGTCCTCTACACGATTGCTCCTGAAAAGACGCTCGCTGAAGCCGTTGCCATCATGACTGATCTCGATGTTGGCTCCTTGGTCTGTTTTTCTGCCGGACGGATGTGCGGCATGCTGACTTTTCGTGAGGTGCTTAAGTCGGTGCAGAGCGGCGGTGCTGATTGGCAGCGTATTCCGGTATCGTCTGCGATGGTGGCGGATCCCTGCATTGCCCAGCCGTACATGGAAATGGATGAATTGCGCCGGCAGATGATCGATAACCATCAGCGCTACATTCCGGTCATGGATGAAGGTACCTTGATGGGTGTTGTCTCGTTTCACGACGTCGCCAAAGCCGTGTTGGAGGAGCAGAGTTTCGAGAATCGCATGCTCAAGGCTTACATCCGTGATTGGCCGGAAGAAAAGCGCGGCTGACCGCATCGCCATTGCAGCGTGCCTTAGTGCCTTTTTAGTGTCGTTATTGCCCCTAAAGTATCGTCTTTTATCTTCTCTTCCTCACCTAGTGGTGCCTGCCTTGCTACGCTTCTGGTAGTCATGGCATCTCTTTTACGATTCTGGTTTTTTCATCATGTCTGGCAATTCAATTGGCACCCTGTTCAGGGTAACTTCCTTTGGTGAATCCCATGGCCCGGCCATCGGTTGCGTGGTTGAGGGCTGTCCGCCCGGCTTGGCCTTGTCGGAAAGCGATATTCAGCGTGAGCTGGATCGGCGCAAGCCTGGTACTTCCCGTCACGTCACCCAGCGTCGCGAATCTGATACGGTGGAAATTCTCTCTGGTGTCTTTGAGGGCAAGACCACCGGCACTTCCATTGGCCTGCTGATACGCAATGAGGATCAGCGCAGCAAAGACTATGGCAACATCGCGCAGAGTTTTCGCCCAGGGCATGCTGATTATCCGTACTGGCAGAAATATGGCATTCGCGATTACCGCGGTGGTGGCCGATCATCGGCGCGCGAGACCGCGGTGCGCGTAGCGGCGGGCGCTATTGCACGCAAGTGGCTGCAGGAGCGTTATGGTGTTGAAATTAGCGGCTGGATGAGTCAGCTTGGTCCAGTGGCGATTCCCTTTGTCGACGCGTCGGCAATTTCTGAAAATCCCTTTTTCGCGCCGAATGCGGCCATTGTGCCTGAGCTCGAAGCGTATATGGATCGTCTGCGCAAGGATGGAGACTCTGTTGGGGCTCGCTTATCAGTAAAAGCGACTGGGGTACCGGTTGGGTGGGGTGATCCGGTCTATGACCGTCTTGACGCTGATATTGCGCACGCGATGATGAGCATCAACGCGGTCAAAGGCGTCGAGATTGGTGCCGGCTTTGCTTCGGTGGCACAGCGCGGCAGTGAACATGGCGATGAAATGACGCCGGACGGTTTCTTGAGCAATCATGCCGGGGGCGTACTGGGGGGCATTTCGACCGGACAGGATGTGCTCGTCAGTATTGCCGTCAAGCCGACATCAAGCATACGCTTGCCGCGCCGTTCGATTGATGTGCTCGGCGAGCCAACTTTGGTGGAAACGCATGGCCGTCATGATCCGTGCGTGGGCATACGGGCGACGCCTATTGCTGAAGCCATGCTCGCGTTGGTACTCATGGATGCTGCTCTGCGGCATCGTGCGCAGTGTGGTGATGTCACGCCGCCAACGCCATTGATCCCAGGATCGGTTCCAGGCGCTTAGCCAGCGTTGCTCCTAGGTCAAGCGCCTTCCGCGCCAGTTGAAGAGAGCGGCCGGGTAGAATAATTCTCCAGCAAAGATTTCACCGTTATTTTTACAAAGGATGTAAGCATGCAAGTTGAACACCACGATCTTCATCACGAGTTTCCTGAGCTAAGCACGACCATTCATGCGCTCAAGGTCAGCAATAATCATTTTTCCCGTTTGTTCGATGAGTATCACGCGATGACCTCGGAAGTCGAGAAGCTTGAAGTCAAGGGCGTGCCGGTTGCCGATGTGGCCTTTGAGGAGCTGAAGAAAAAGCGCCTGAAACTTAAGGATGAGCTACATAGCATGCTTGTCGCTCACAAGGCCTAAGCGGCTAAGGGGCTAGCCATTTGGCGCCAGAATAAAGCGGGCTGGCCCCGCTTTTTTTTCGCCCGAATTTTTGCTCAGTATTCGCACTTACGATGAAACGTGACGCATTTTCGCTACCCTTGGCGTGGTCGATCGCGGCGTGGTATTTCGCTTATTTTGCGTTCGTCGGTCTCTTTGTGCCCTTTTTTCCGGTTTACCTCAAGGATGTCGGCCTGACGGTGACACAGATCGGTAGCGTGGTGGCTGCCGGGCAGGCGATGCGCATTGCCATTCCAGCGCTGTGGGGCTGGGCCTCTGACCGGGTGGGGCGGCGCGTGCCCTTGATCCGTGGCTCGGCATGGCTTTCGGTAGCCATGTTTCTGGCGTATTTTCAGACTGATAGCTATCTTGGGCTCATGCTGGTTACCGGCCTGCTGTATGCCGCATGGAGTGGCGCGCATCCTTTGGTTGAGGCCGTTACGTTCGCGTATCTGGCCTCGGCAAGCACTCATTACGGACGCATTCGTTTGTGGGGTTCGGTCGGGTTTGTGGTGGCGGTGTTGGGCGGCGGCTGGTGGCTTGACGGGCGGGCTATTGCGCAGTTGCTCTGGTTGGCCTTGGGTAGCTTGTTATTGGTGTTGCTGGTGGCGCGTTGTTTGCGCGAGCCGCAGTCATTGACTGACTCGGCCGCAACGTCTTCACCGCTTACTCCCGCCGTCGCAACGTCTTCGCCGTCGCTACGAAAGGAGAAAGCTCCGGCTGAGGGTGGTTCGCTGAATCGTCAAGCGCTCGCCGTGTTGCTCGCGGCGGCATTAATGTCCATTGCGCATGGGCCACTTTATGCGTTTCTGTCGCTCTATCTGGAACAGTTGGGGTATAGCCGTAGTGCCATTGGTTGGTTGTGGGCGTTGGGGGTGTCTGCCGAAATTGCGGTATTTCTCTGGCAACCTCTCTGGGCACGCCGCTGGTCTAGTCGGCAGGTGCTGCTCGCCTGTTTTGTTTTGGCGGCGCTGCGCTTCTATCTCTTGGCTGACTATGCCGCGCTCCTTGGCATGGTGCTGGCAGCGCAGTTGCTCCATGGCGCCACATTTGGGGCACACCATGTGGCGACAGTCTCGGCATTGAACCAGTGGTTTCCCGCCCGGATGCAAGGGCGCATACAGGCCTTGTACGGTAGCTTTTCGTTTGGCGCTGGCGGTATGTTGGGCGCTTGGCTAGGCGGGTGGTTGTGGCAGGCATACGGTGCCAGTGTGACTTTCTTGTTTGCTGCGGCGTGTTCGCTCGGCGGCTTGCTGGCGATTCGCCTGGGCTTGCCTGCGCAACTTGGCCGCGTGGGATAATTTTTCTATGAGTCTGTCGCAGGAACTCCTTGCCGGCTTGAGTCCAGAAAGTCAGTCGCTGTGGCACGGCGTACTGACCACGATGCTGGAGCGCACGCGCGTGCTGTACGGTGAAGTTTGCCTCAGTACCGGCGAGCGGACGTTTGATCATGCTCTGAGCATGGCGCGAATGGCCACGACGCTCGGACTCGATGTAGAAACGCGCGTTGCCGCGCTTGGTTTTGCGCTGGCGGACTTTATCGTTGTCGATGCTGAGGCGCTTATGCAGATGATGGGGCTGAGCGTCGAAAGCACCTTGCTGCCCAGCGCTGAAGTGATCGCGGGCCTTGTGCACAATCTGGCGCGGCTGAAGTCATTGCGCCCGCTGACGCAAGCGGAGGCGCAGGTCCATGTACTGAAAAACTCGGCGCTGAAAAACTCCACGCAGAAAAATCAGGCCAGCTCGCAAGCGGAGGTGCTGCGCAAAATGTTGCTAGCCATGGCCAGCGATATTCGCGTGGTGCTGTTGCGCTTGGCCAGCCGCACGCAATCCCTGCGCTATTTTGCGGCAACCGCCAATACCGACCTTGCGGATAATCCTGATCGTGTCGCCATGGCGCGCGAAACCCTGGCGATTTATGCCCCATTGGCCAATCGCTTGGGTGTTTGGCAGCTCAAGTGGGAGCTGGAAGATTTGGCCTTCCGCTTTATCGAGCCGGCTACCTACAAACAGATTGCGCGCTTGCTGGATGAAAAGCGTAGGGAGCGCGAAGTGTTCATGGCGCGGGCGATTGCTGATCTGCGTAGCGAGCTGGCCAAGCTTCCGGAGCTCGGTGACCAAGTGCAGGTCAATGGCCGGCCCAAACACATTTACAGCATCTGGAACAAGATGCGCGGCAAGGGGCTGGCCTTTGATCAGCTCATGGACGTGCGCGCCTTGCGGGTGATCGTGCCGGAGGTGCGCGATTGCTATACCGTGCTCGGTATTGTTCATCAGTTATGGCAACCGATACGTGGCGAGTTTGATGATTACATTTCTCACCCCAAGGGGAATGATTACCGCTCGCTGCATACCGCAGTGATGGCCGTGATCGCCGGCGAGGAACGGTCACTGGAAGTGCAGATTCGTACCGAAGACATGCATCGCCATGCGGAGCTGGGCGTCGCCGCCCACTGGCGCTACAAAGAGGCCGGTCATTCGGCCAAGGCCGAGGGCGACTACGAAAACAAAATTTCCTGGCTGCGGCAGCTGCTGTCCTGGCGTGAAGAGGTGGCCGACTCCGTAGCGACCTCCGTGGATTGGGCGGCCCAGTTCAAGCGCGCGGCACTCGACGACACGATTTACGTTATGACGCCGCAAGGGCGGGTGGTCGATTTACCCAAGGGAGCCACGCCAATTGATTTTGCCTACCGTGTGCACACCGATTTGGGGCATCGCTGCCGTGGGGCCAAGGTTAATGGCCACATGGTGCCCTTGTTGACGCCCCTGGCTACCGGCCAAACCGTCGATATTCTGACCGCTAAAACGGGTACCCCATCGCGCGACTGGCTTAACCCCGGCTACCTGACGACGCATCGCGCGCGACAGAAAGTGCGTCAGTGGTTTGCCGCGCAAGAGGCGGCTGAACAACAAGCGCAAGGACGTAGCATTGTGCAGCGTGAGTTGCAACGCCAGGGCGAAACGCAAGCGAGCATCGATACCTTGGCGGTGCGTCTCGGCGTCAAGTCGGTTGATGCCTTGTTTCTCGCGGTCGCGCGTGGTGACATCACGCCGCGTGCGATTAGCGTGGCGCTGCGTGGTGAAGCGGAACCCGCTATCGATGCGGCGGCCAGTTTAGGCACGGCACCGAGTCGCGCTGATGGCCGTACGGGCAAGATTCTGGTCGTCGGCGTCGATAATTTGCTGACGCAAATGGGCCGTTGTTGCAAGCCGATTCCGCCTGATGCGATTGCTGGTTTTGTCACGCGTGGTCGCGGTGTCTCGGTGCATCGTTTGGGTTGTCGCAATTTTCACAATATGGCGAAACACAATCCCGAGCGGGTAATCAGCGCCGAATGGGGAGCGGGTAGCCAGCAGCCAAGCGGTACCATTTATGCCGTCGATATGTTGATCGAGGCGGCCGATCGTCACGATCTCCTGCGCGACATCTCCGAGGTGCTGGCACGCGAGCGCGTCAGCGTCACGGCGATGAAAACGCGCGTGAGCCAAGGTGTGATGTACATGTCCTTGACGGTGGAACTGCACGGCGCCGGTGCGGTGCAGAAGGTACTGGGCTTGTTAAAGGATTTGAGTGGGGTACGCCATGTTCAGCGGCTATAAAGTTTTTCTCGTTTGCACCATGCTCACGCTGCCCGCCTGGGCAGATGGCGTTGATGTGGGTAAGCCTTCGGCTTTGCGCAATCTGGTTCCGGCGGCACAAGTTGAAGGGCAGGCGGCGGCGCAATATCAGCAATTGCTCCAGCAAGCGCAGAAGCAGAAAGCCCTGGCGCCCGACAACCATCCACACGTACAGCGTTTGCGCCGTATTGCCCGCCAGTTAATTCCCTTTGCCGAACGCTTCAACCCTCAGGCCAAAGTCTGGTCGTGGGAAGTGAATCTGATTGGCTCCAAGCAGATCAATGCCTTTTGTATGCC
>CAZFSH010000003.1:0-17715 GCA_964521935.1 uncultured Propionivibrio sp. | reverse complement strand
AGCGATGAATCCGAAGCGGATCTGGTCGGGCTGGAGTTGGCCGCACGCGCCGGTTATGACCCGCGTGCGAGCGTCACCCTGTGGCAAAAAATGGGTGCCGCTGCGCAAGGCGCCCCGCTGGAGTTTTTATCCACGCACCCCGCCAGCAGCACACGCATTCACGAGCTGGAAACCGCTATTCCGCAGGTATTGCCCTTGTATCGGCGGGCCAAGCCGTTGTCGTAAAAAGTCAGTCGCTGAGGGACGGCGCCGGAGCTCTCGATATTCGGTGCCTCCGTCTATTCTGCTGCACGCAGTTCCGAGAGCAGGAGGTCTTGTGCGCACACACGTTGTCGGCGCGATGCCTTGATGGTGTAGCGACCGTCAGAATCCATTTCCCATGATTGTGCGGTGTCGGCCAGGTAGGAGCGCAGGCCTTCCTTGAGTACGCGGCGTTTGAGTTGCGGGCTGAGAATGGGAAAGCCGATTTCGATGCGACGGAAGAAGTTTCGCTCCATCCAGTCGGCGCTCGACAGATAGACATCTTCCCCGCCTTCGGCATAAAAGTAGTAAATCCGGTGGTGCTCCAAAAAGCGGCCGATGACCGAGCGCACCCGAATGTTTTCTGACATGCCCGGAACCCCGGGACGTAACGCGCAGACGCCGCGCACGATCAGGTCTATGGTCACGCCTGCCTGGCTGGCGGCGTAGAGCGCCTCGATGATTTCCGGTTCGAGCAGTGAGTTCATTTTGGCGATGATGCGTGCCTTGCGTCCGGCACGCGCGGCCTCCATCTCCGCTTCAATTGAAGCAACCATGCTTTGGTGCAGCGTGAACGGGGCTTGCCACAGGTGTGACAGGGTACCCGCTTTACCGAGCCCGGTCAGTTGCTTGAACACCTCATGGACATCGTCACCAATGGCGGGGTTACAGGTAAGCAGGCCGAAGTCGGTGTAAAAGCGCGTGGTGCGCGGGTGGTAGTTGCCGGTGCCCAGATGTACGTAGCGGCGATAGCTGCCGTCTTCCCGGCGCAGCACCGAGAGCATTTTGGCGTGGGTTTTATAACCGACGACGCCATAGACCACATGGGCGCCGACTTCTTCCAGTCGTGCCGCGATGGACATATTGGCTTCTTCGTCAAAGCGCGCCATCAGTTCGACGACGACGGTGACCTCCTTGCCTTTTTGTGCCGCTCGCAACAGGTGCTCCATGAGCACTGAGTCGGTGCCGGTGCGATACACCGTCATGCGAATGGCGATCACTTGTGGGTCATCCGCCGCCTGCTGCAATAGCTGAATCACCGGCTCAAACGACTGATACGGATGGTGCAGCAGAATGTCTTGTTTGCGTATGGCCTCAAAGATGTCAAAGCGCTTGGTCAGCACTTTCGGCAAGCCTGGACGGAAGGGAGCGAACTTCAGATCGGGCCGGTCGACCTTGTCAGGGACCGACATAAGGCGGACCAGGTTGACAATGCCCGGAACACGGTAAAGGTCGCTGTCGTTGAGGTTGAATTGGCGCAGCAGAAAGTCGGCCATGATGTCCGAACAGTTGTCGGCAATTTCCAGACGAACGGCATCCCCGAAATGGCGTTGTGGCAGCTCGCCTTGCAGTGCCGTGCGTAAATTTTTGACTTCTTCTTCGTCAACAAACAGATCAGAGTTGCGGGTGGCGCGGAACTGGTAGCAGCCCAGAATGTCCATGCCGGCAAACAGCTCGGTCACATGCTGGTGCAGGATGGACGAGAGAAAGACGAAGCTGTACGGTTGCGGTGAAATGGCTTCCGGTAATTGAATTACGCGAGGCAGGGCGCGCGGCGCCTGCACGATGGCGGCACCGGAACTGCGCCCAAAGGCATCAATGCCATCGAGTTCGACGGCAAAGTTCAAACTCTTGTTGAGTACGCGGGGAAACGGGTGCGACGGGTCCAGGCCGATGGGAGTTAATACCGGCTGAACGTCATTGATGAAATAGTCGCGTATCCACGCCGCTTGCTCGGGTGTCCATTGGCTGCGCTTGAGAAAGACAATGCCTTCAGCGGCGAGGGCAGGGAGGATGTCATCATTGAGCAAGGCATATTGCTCAGCGACCAAGGTGTGTGCTTCCAGTGACACGCGCCGGTAGACCTCGTGCGCCGACAGACCATCGGGCGCGACCGCTTCGCTGCCCAGTTTGAGTTGCTCCTTGAGCCCGGCAACCCGTACCTCAAAAAACTCGTCCAGGTTGGACGAGACAATGCACAGAAATTTCAGCCGCTCCAGCAGCGGTACATTGGTGTCAGCCGCCTGGGCCAGCACGCGCCGATTGAACGCGAGCAATGACAGCTCCCGGTTGATGAAATGATCGGCCGGGTAACGACGAGTAGGTTTCATGATCATGGGTATGGGCGATAACGCATTTTGCGTGATTATGTGGCAGTTTCATGACAGTGGTATTGCGCTGGGTCAGCACCGGCTATTCGGGTGTGGTTAGAATCAGCCCATGTCGATTTTTCCCATCAAGCGCCCATCGAGCCAACCGGAAACGCTCGCCGCCGTTGATTTAGGTTCCAACAGTTTTCGGCTGCAAGTAGGGCGGGTGGAAGGGAACCAGATTTACCCGCTCGATGGCTTGAAAGAGTCGGTGCGACTGGCCGCCGGGCTGACGCCAAACAAGCAGCTGGATGCGGCCGCGCAGGAGCGTGGATTGGCGGCGCTATCTCTGTTTGGTGAGCGATTGAGAGGGTTTGCGCCGGGCGCAGTGCGTGCCGTCGCGACCAATACCTTGCGGGTGGCGAAAAATGCCGCGCAATTTCTCGAACGTGCTGAAGCGGCGCTGGGTTTCCCGATTGAAGTGATTGCCGGTCGTGAAGAGGCGCGCCTGATTTACCTTGGCGTGGCCCACACGCTGCCCGACAATACCCGCCAGCAGCTGGTTGTGGACATCGGTGGCGGCTCCACCGAGTTCATCATTGGACGCAAGATCAAGCCCATCCTGCTCGAGTCGCTCTACATGGGCTGTGTCAGCTACAGCCTGAATTACTTTCCCGAGGGCAAGGTCGATAAAAAGTCATTCAAACAGGCCGAATTAGCCGCGCGTCGTGAATTGCAGGCCATTGTTCAGCCGTATCGCCGGGAGAGTTGGGAAGAAGCGGTCGGCTCCTCCGGTACGGCCAAAGCGCTGGCCGAGCTGTTGGAGAGTAATGGTTTTCCTGCGCAGTCGATTACCCGTGATGGCTTGGTGTTTCTGCGCGATGCGCTCTACCGCGCCGGTCATGTTGAGCGACTGAGTCAGGTCATTACTGGTGTGCGCAGCGACCGCTTGCCGGTGCTGCCGGGCGGGCTGGCCATCATGTATGCCGTGTTCAAGGAAATGGGCCTCACGCGCATGACCTTTTCCGAGGGCGCCTTGCGTTTGGGGGTGTTGTATGACTTGCTCGGGCGCTATCACCACGAAGATTTGCGTGAGGCCACGGTCAACCGTTTCATGCAGCGCTACGAAGTGGATCGACGACAGGCTTTCCGCGTGGCGCAAACGGCCCAGCAACTGCTCTTTCAGCTGGTTCCACTGACGCGCGAGCCGGATAACGCCGATGCGCAGTTTTTAAGTTGGGCGGCACGTCTGCACGAAATTGGCATTTCCATCGCGCACACCAGCTATCACAAGCACAGTGCCTATGTATTGGCCAACGCCGACATGCCGGGATTTTCGCGACGCGATCAGGTTCGCTTGTCGCGCATGGTGCTGGCGCATCGCGGCAAGCTTGAGCGTGCGCAACCGCTCCATGGCGGTTCGGAAGACTGGACGCTGATTTTTTGCCTGCGTATCGCGGTGCTTTTGCACCGTAGTCGCGAGACCAAGGCCCCCCCCAGTGCACAGGCCAGTTTTACGCGACGGGGCTTTTGCCTGTCCATGGCCGAAAACGTCCTCAGCGCTTCGCCTTTGACCGCCGCCGCCTTGGCGGAAGAGGCTAACCAGTGGCGCAGTGTTGGCGGCGAATTACTGATCGCCAGCACCTGAGGTGGGCGGGGCGTGGATAACTACATTGCCCTGATGCCGGTGGTTGAGTTTGCCGGAACGTCGGCACGGCACGTCGTCTTACGCGGGCACTGGCGCTTGGCTGACACGGCACCGCGGGTGGCCGGTCCCCTT
The DNA here is from genome assembly GCA_964521935.1 of uncultured Propionivibrio sp. Taxonomy (GTDB): domain Bacteria; phylum Pseudomonadota; class Gammaproteobacteria; order Burkholderiales; family Rhodocyclaceae; genus JADJEF01. Next base: position 13,605 of record CAZFSH010000003.1, on the reverse strand, counting down.
GGCCTCACGGCAGTGCTGGCGGACATTACGCAACGCATACCGCTTGGCGATGTGCTGTGGGATGGTTTGGCGCTGGAGTCGCTCGATAGTGCCGGAGCACTCCTGCTCTGGCGTGCATGGGGGCGGCGTCTGCCCACCCAGCTGCTGCTTAAGCCTGAACATCTGAGCGTCTTTGAGCGCCTCGCTGCCGCCGATGTCCTGCCCCACCCGACGCCTGAGGCGCCTCGGCGTTGGCAGCGCACCGAAGCGCTTGGGCAGATTGCCTTGAGTGCCATGCGGCATGTCCGCGACTTTATCGCCTTGCTCGGCCAGATCGCCCTGGATGTGGGCCATTGCCTGCGCCATCCGGGCGACCTGCCACGGCGCGAAATTTCTGCCAACTTGTTCAAGAGCGGTGCGCTGGCTATGCCAGTGACGGCTTTGGTCGGCTTTTTGATCGGTATTGTGTTGTCGTACCTGTCGTCGCTCCAGTTGCGTCAGTTTGGCGCCGAGGTGTATATCGTCAATATTCTGGGTCTGGGCATCGTGCGTGAGCTTGGGCCGGTGCTGGTCTCGGTGCTCGTAGCCGGGCGTTCCGGCTCGGCGATGACGGCGCAGTTGGGCGTCATGCGTGTGACGGAAGAGATTGATGCACTGGCGACCATGGGCGTGTCCCGTAGCCTGCGCCTGGTTTTTCCCAAGGTGCTGGCCTTGGCGCTGGCAATGCCCCTGCTGGTGCTGTGGACCACGGCAATCGCCTTGATGGGGGGCATGGTGTCGGCGCAATGGCAACTCGACATTAGCTATGGCTACTTCGTTCAGGCCTTGCCGCGTGCGGTACCGGTGGTCAATCTCTGGATCGGTCTGGCCAAGGGGATGGTGTTTGGCGTGTGCATTGCGCTGGTTGCCTGCCATTTTGGTTTGCGCGTAAGGCCGAATACCGAGAGCTTGTCGGCGAACACTACCGCGTCGGTGGTTACAGCGATTACCGTGGTGATCATCGTTGATGCCATTTTTGCCATTGCGACGCGTGGCATTGGGCTACCGCGATGACTGGGGCGACGCCTCATCACGAGTTGGCGATGCCGGTTCTGTCAATTCGGGGTTTGCACACACGCTTTGGCCAGCATTGGGTGCATCGCGATCTGAATCTCGATATCGCCAAAGGCGAGATGGTGGCATTGGTGGGTGGCTCGGGCAGCGGCAAGACGACGCTGCTGCGTCAGATGATTGGCCTGTTGTTGCCGACACACGGTGAAGTTCGGCTGTTTGGCGAGCCATTGTTTGGTGGTGGCGCCTTGCGTGAGCGCGCCTTGCGCCGGCGTTTCGGCGTGCTGTTTCAGCACGGCGCCTTGTTTTCGGCTTTCAGTGTCTTTGATAACGTTGCGTTCCCGTTGCGTGAGCTGCGGTGCTATGACGAGGAGCAGGTCACCGACCTGGTGAATCTCAAGTTGTCCATGGTCGAACTTCTGCCCCGCCATGGCGAGCTGATGCCCGCCGAGCTTTCTGGTGGCATGGTCAAGCGCGTGGCCTTGGCGCGTGCATTGGCCCTGGAGCCAGAGCTGCTCTTGCTTGACGAGCCTACGGCCGGCTTGGACCCGGATCGCTCAGACAGCTTTGTGCGCCTGACCCGCACGCTAGGGCAAGAGCTGGGGCTGACGGTTGTGCTCGTGACCCACGATCTGGATACACTCTCGGCCTTGGCGACCAAGGTGGCGGTGTTGGCAGATCAGCACATCGTCGCGTACGCGAGCATGGACGAACTGATGCGTTTGGATCACCCTTTCATTCGTAACTTCTTTTTTTCGGAGCGCGGTCTGCGTTCGATGGCGGCTTAAATGGAAAACCGTTCTCATGCGCTGTTTGCGGGCATTTTTGTTCTCGTCCTAGGGGTGGCAATGGCGGTGGCCTTGTGGTGGTTGAGTCAGAGCGATGCACAGAGCGAGCGTTATGTGATCGTTGCGCGCAAGAACGTTACCGGTCTCAATGTGCAGGCGCCGGTACGCTATCGCGGCATCCGTGCCGGCAAGGTCGAGTCCATCGCCCAGGACCCGGCTGACCCGCGCCTGATTCTGGTGACGATATTGCTGGATGAGCGCTTTAAAGTCAGTCGCGGTAGTACGGCGCAACTGGGCTATCAGGGAGTGACCGGTTTGGCGTACGTGCAGATTGAAGACGATGGGTCGTCGCCGGAGCCTTTGCTGGGACGTGACGGTCAGCTGCCACGCATTGCGCTTCGCGATACGCTGTTCGATAGCCTGAGCGATCGGGCGGGTGACTTGCTGGGCAAGCTCTCGGGCATGCTGGAGCGCATCAATCGTGTGCTGGATGAGCCGAATCTCAAGCACGTTGAACGTACGCTGGAGAATGTCGCCGCGGTGTCGGACGGCTTGCGTGAACTCGTGTCGCCGGCCAATGTGCAGCGTTGGCAGCGCATTGTTGCGCATGTCGAGACCACGGCCGGCGCGGCGGCGCCGCTCGCCGCCGAGGTGCGGACTTTGGTGACCACCATGACGGCCGTTGCACAACGCGCCGACGCGCTGCTGCAAGGCGCTGAGGCGACCACGGCACGGCTCAACGTTAACACCTTGCCTCAGGCCGAACAGATGCTGCGTGAACTGAATCAGAGTGCTCGCCATTTGTCGGCATTGCTGGAAGGGCTGGAGCGGCAACCGCAGACGCTGATCACCGGCCGCGCCGCCCCCATGGCTGGCCCGGGAGAAACCGGGTTTGTGGCACCTACTGTGTCGGCAGGAGAAAAATGATGTCTCGGATGCTTAACGCCATCGTAGCGATCGTCTTGCCGATAGGGCTGGCCGCGTGCACGACGGCGCCGGCGCAAAAACTGGCCCGCTATGACTTTGGTGTGCCCGTGCCCGTGCCGGCGGCTGCCGGTCTGGTAGCTGCCGTGCCGCTTAACGCTATTCAGGTCAGCCCGGTGTCGTGGCTGGCTGGGCCACACATGCACTACCGGCTGGTTTACGCCGACGCGCCGCGCCGCTACCACTATGCCGAAGCGCAGTGGGTCGCGCCGCCCTCTGAACTGCTGGAGTTGGCGTTGAAACAGGGCCTGGCGCTTACCCCGACTGCCCGTTGCCGCCTGACCGTTGGGCTTGATGAGCTGGAGCAGCGCTTTGCCGATGGCACCCACAGCGCACTGCAGCTGACGGCGCGGCTGAGCTTACAGCCCAGTCGTGGCGATGAGCCACTGGCGCAACAGGTGCTGTCACTGACGCAGCCAACCGCCACACCGGACGCGCGCGGTGGCGTCGCGGCGATGGCGCCGATGGTGGATCAGTTGCGTGCGGCAACTACCCGCTGGCTGGCCAGCCAGCCTGATGCCATCGCACAACGCTGCGCACGTTAAGCCTTACTGACCGGAGATGTATTCATGAGTGAAGCACCTGTTCTGCTGTGCCACGATGAGGGCGGGGTACGTACTCTGACTTTGAATCGGCCAGCGCACTTCAATGCCTTGTCCGAGGAGCTGCTTGCCGCGTTGCAAGGCCAGCTCGACGCGACGGCAGAAAATCCCGACATTCGTGTGGTCGTGCTTGCCGGCGCCGGCAAGGCGTTTTGTGCAGGCCATGATTTGAAAGAGATGCGCGGAAATTCCAGCAAAGCCGCGATGCAGAGCCTGTTCAAGCGCTGTGCCAAGGTCATGACCACCATAACGCGCATGCCCCAGCCGGTCATCGCGCGCGTGCAGGGAGTAGCGACGGCAGCCGGTTGCCAGCTGGTCGCGACGTGCGATTTGGCGGTTGCGGCTGACGTTGCCCGTTTTGCCGTTTCCGGCATTAACGTCGGATTGTTTTGCACGACCCCAGGGGTGGCTCTGGGCCGTGCCATGGGACGGAAAGCGGCGATGGAGATGCTGCTGACCGGTGACTTTATCGATGCGCTGGATGCCCAGCGGCGTGGTCTGGTCAATCGCGTTGTGCCGGCCGATGCCCTGGATGCGGAGGTGGCACGGTTTGCCGCCAGCATTGTTGGTAAACCGCCGTTGGCCGTTGCCATGGGCAAACAGGCGTTCTACCGGCAATTGGAAATGGGGCTGGAGGGCGCCTACCAGCTCGCGGCTGAAACCATGGCTTGTAACATGATGACCGAGGATGCCGTACAGGGCATCGACGCCTTCATGGATAAACGCACGATCGTCTGGCAGGGCAGATAACGCTGCCTTCTGCTGTGCCTACTAACCACCCCTCGTACTCTCGTACTTCTCACAGGACTACCGAATGACCGCTCACCTTTTCAGCCCGCTCCCGCTCCCTAATGGCACTGAACTGCCCAACCGTATTGGCAAAGCCGCGATGGAGGAACAACTCGCTGGCCCTGGCCAAACGCCCAGCGACGAAATTATCCGGTTGTATGAAACCTGGGCGCTTGGTGGTGTCGGGTTGATGCTGACCGGTAACGTCATGGTTGATCGGCGGGCGTTGACCAGTGCTGGCGCGGTGGTGCTGGAACAGGGCGCTGATCTGGCGCCGTTCAAGCGCTGGGCGACAGCCGCGCGCTCGGGCGGTGCGCAGGTCTGGATGCAGATCAGCCATCCCGGCCGGCAAGTGATGGCCGCCCTGGGGCAGCCGGGCTGGGCGCCTTCCGACATCGCTGTCGATCTGGGTAAGCATTCCAAAATGATGGCCAGGCCGCGGGTGATGACCGAGGCGGAAATTCAGGATGTGATTCAACGCTTCGCTACCACGGCAAAGCTGGCCGAGCAGGCGGGCTTTACGGGGGTGCAAATCCATGCCGCCCACGGCTACCTGATCAGCCAGTTTCTCTCACCACTGGTGAATAAGCGCAGCGATCAGTGGGGCGGCTCACTGGCCAATCGTGCGCGCTTGTTGCTGGAGGTGGTCAAGGCCATTCGTGCCGCCGTTGCGCCCGGGTTTTGTGTTGGCGTAAAGCTCAACTCGGCAGATTTTCAGCGTGGTGGCTTTGATGCGGCCGACGCTACCGAGGTCGTGCGCATGCTGGGCGAATTGCCGGTCGATCTGGTGGAGTTGTCGGGCGGCAGCTATGAAGCACCGGCCATGCAGGGCGATTCCCGTGATGGCCGCACCTTGGCGCGCGAAGCCTATTTTCTGGAGTTTGCCGCGGATATCGCGAAAACCGCCACCATGCCCATCATGACTACCGGCGGCATTCGGCGTCGTGAAATTGCTGAGCAAGTGTTGGCCCAGGGCGTTGCGGTGGCCGGAATTGGTACGGCGCTGGCCATGTGTCCGGACTTGCCTAAGCGCTGGCGTGATGGTCTGGACGTCGGCACCCTTGCTCCGCGCATCACCATCAAAGACAAGACGCTTGCCGCGCTGGCGACGATGGCGGTGATTCGGCGTCAGTTGCAGCGTGTTGGTCAAGGCAAAGAAACCTTGCCTGGTGCAAACCAATGGTTTTCTTTCATCGCCGATCAACTGCGTGGCAAGGGCTTGACCAAGCGTTACCGCGCATGGATCGCGGCGCAATAACAAGAGCATTACCCATAGGGTTGGCTGTCAGCGAGTAAAGAGCGCCGTCTCACAGCGGCTGACTTTTGCTGGCCAGATTTTGCCTGCAAGAAAAAGGCGCAGCAGCGGGAAACCGCTACTGCGCCTTTTTTCCTTAACGCTAGGATTAGCCAGCTTTTTTGGCTTCGGCCTTGGCTGCTTTAGCCGCTTCTGCCGCGGCCTTCTTCTCCGCTTCAGCGGCGGCTTTGGCGGCCGCCTTGGCTTCGGCTTCGTGCTGTTTCTTACAGGCGAGATCGGACTTGGTCAGCTGTGAGGGCAGAACCTTCTCATCGTACTTGTCGTTCTGATAGGTGATCAGGCCATCCTTGACGGTGATTTTCGATTCACCCGGCAGATTGATGGCTTCGCCCTTGCCTTTACAGGTCGGGTCCATGATGTAGGGGCCGTTGGCGTGGCCCGTGAATTTCCACTTGTATTCCACATCGTTGCCGGTCACTTTCGGCTCGCCAACCATTTCCCACTTGGCATCACGGAAGGATGACAGGAAAGCGCGGATCACGTTGTCGCGGGCGACGACAATGCCCACTTGCGGCGTACCCACCGTAGAGTCGAGGTACTCGACATCACCATCCAGGAAACTGGCGGCGATATTGGCAGCTTTGGCAACGTCCTGATCACTGACATGCTTCTTGCCAGCCAAGGCACTCCATGCAGACATGTAGTTCTTGACCACGGTCAGTGCGTCGTCAGCGGCATGGACTGAGCTGGCGACACAGAGCGAAGCAATCAGGGCAGCGGCGGTGGTTTTGATGAGTTTCATGAGGTCTTCTCCAGGTGGCTGTGTTTAGAAGCGGTTGTTAAAGTTTGATCATTACGTGGCGAGGTACGCTGTAGTCTTCGAGCGCGTACACCGACATGTCCTTGCCATAACCCGAGCGTTTGACGCCGCCGTGCGGCATTTCGCTGACGAGCATGAAGTGGGTGTTCACCCAGGTAGCGCCGTATTGCAACTCAGCGGCCACACGCATGGCTTTGCCGACGTCTTGCGACCAGACCGATGAGGCGAGGCCGTATTCCGAGTCGTTGGCCAAACCAATCACTTCGTCGGTGTCGCTGAACGGGGTGATCGAGACGACGGGGCCGAACACCTCTTTGCGCACGATTTCATCTTGCTGGCGACAGTTGGCGAGCAGCGTTGGCTGATAGAAGAAACCGCGCCGATCGGCAGACTTGCCGCCCGCCACGACCTCGATGTGTTTTTCCTGCTTGGCGCGCTCGACGAAGGCCGCGACGCGGTCACGCTGGCGTGCCGAAATACACGGCCCCATCTCGACGCCAACATCGTTTTGCTCGCCGATGCGGATCGAGGACACGGCGGCACCGAGATCGGCCACCAGCTTGTCGTAAATGCCTTTTTGCGCATAGATGCGGCAGGCGGCGGTGCAGTCCTGGCCGGCGTTGTAGTAGCCGAAGGTGCGGATACCGGCAACCACTTCGTCCAGATTGGCATCGTCGAACACGATGGCCGGCGCTTTGCCGCCCAGCTCCAAGTGGGTGCGCTTGATACCGCGGGCGGCGACGTCGAGAACCTTCTGGCCCGTGGATACGTCACCCGTGAGCGAAATCATGCGCACTTGCGGCTGCGAGATCAGCGGCGCACCAACGGTATCGCCACGGCCACAGACAATATTGATGACGCCGGGCGGGAAGATTTCAGCGATGAATTCAGCGAGCTTGAGCGCGGTCAGCGGTGTTTGCTCCGACGGCTTGAGCACAATGGTGTTGCCGGCAGCAATGGCCGGGCCAATCTTCCACGCCGCCATCATCAGCGGGTAGTTCCACGGCGCGATGGAGGCCACGACGCCCAGCGAATCGCGACGAATGATGCTGGTATGGCCGGGGAGATATTCGCCTGCTACCGGCGCGCTCATGGCGCGGGCGGCACCGGCAAAGAAACGGTAGACATCGGCAATGGCCGGGATTTCATCGTTGAGGGCGGCCGAATAGGGCTTGCCACAGTTCAGCGATTCGAGGCGGGCCAGTTCGGCGCCGTTTTGCTCGATCTTGTCAGCCAGTTTGAGCAGCATGTTGCCGCGGTCCTTCACCGGCGTTTTGGCCCAGGCCGGCCAGGCACGCTCGGCGGCCGCGACGGCGCGTTCGATCTGGGCCTGCGAGGCTTCGCGGACTTCGCAGATCACTTCGCCGGTCGAGGGATTGAGTACCTTTTCGGCACCTTCTTCACCGGCAACAAATTGTCCGTCGATAAACAGTTCGGTTCTCATAAACACTCCTCTCGGTTATTTACTGGCACCGTCGCTGCTTTCCGTTCCGGCGGTCAGGCGGTAGGCGGCGATGATGGGTAGCGTGGTGGCGGCAATCACGATCAGTGCCACCACATTGGTGACCGGCATCTCGCGTGGCTTGGCCAGTTGATTGAGCAGCCAGATCGGCAGCGTGCGCTGCGGGCCGGCGGTAAAGGTGGTGACGATGATTTCGTCGAAACTCAAGGCGAAAGCCAGAATGCCGCCGGCGAGCACGGCGGTGGCCATGCCCGGCAGCACGACCCGGCGGAAAGTGGCAAAGCCATCTGCGCCCAGGTCCATCGATGCCTCGATCAGGCTGTTGGGCAGGCGGCGCAAACGGGCAATCACATTGTTGTACACCATGACGACGCAGAAGGTGGTGTGGCCAATCACGATGGTCAGCATGCCTGGCTCCAGGGCCATCAGGCGCAGCGAGGAGAGCAGGGCGATACCGGTGATGATGCCTGGCAAGGCGATGGGCAGATTGAACATCAGGTTGATAGCATCACGCCCACGGAAGCTGTGGCGATGCACGGCCAGCGCTGCCAGTGTGCCAAAGCAGATGGCCAGTAGCGAGGCGAGCAGGGCGACTTCCAATGACAGCGAAATCGACTCGATGACGTCGGCGCGCTCAAAGGCGCGGCCAAACCATTTGAGGGTGAAGCCGGGCGGCGGGAAGGTGAAGGCACTTTCTTCGGTGTTGAAGGCGTAGAGTGCGATCAGCAGAATGGGAATGTGCATGAAGGCCAGCCCGCCGGCGACGACGATCTTCAGCCAGAGCGGCGCGCGAACGTCTGCGTTACGTTCGGCATGGCGGCTAGCGTGCGGGTTAGATGGCATCAAACGCCCCCAGTTTCTTGGCTAGCCAGAGCCATGCGGTGACCACCACTACCGGAATCAAGGTTAGCGCCGCGGCCAGTGGCATGTTGCCAATCGCGCCCTGATACTTATAGACGGCCGTGCCCAGATAGTCGCCGGACGGACCTACCAAGGTTGGGATGATGTAATCCCCGAAAGTAAGGCAGAAGGTAAAGATCGAGCCGGCGGCGATGCCCGGTACCGACAGCGGCAGAATGACGCGGCGGAAGGTCGCGATTGGCGAGGCGCCCAGGTCGCTGGACGCCAGGAGCAAGTTGGGCGCGATGCGCTCGATGGAGGCTTGTACCGGCAGAATCATGAAGGGGAGCCACATGTAGGTGAACACCAGCCAGCGACCGAGATTGGAGGTGGATAGCGTGTTGCCACCAATTGCCGGGAGCGCCAGCAGGCTTTCCAACAGGCTCGTTAATGACAGGCTGTTGATCAGCCAGTAGGCGAGGCCTTCCTTGGACAGGATGACGGTCCACGCATACGCTTTGACGATGTAGCTGGCCCACATGGGCAGCATGATCGCGACATACATCACGCCCTTGAGCTTGCCGGTGGCATAGCGCGCCATGTAATAGGCGATCGGGTAGCCCATCAGCGCGCAGCCGATCGATACGGCAACGCTCATAACGAAGGTGCGCAAAAAGATATCGAAATTCGACGGCTCGGTGACCAGGGTCTTGAAGTTGTCTAAGGTCAGCTCGTGCGTCACCGTCATCGAAAACTCGTCGAAGGTGAACACGCTCTGGCTCAGCAGCGCGATCAGGGGCAACACATAAAACAAGGCGAACCAGAGCAAGGGCGGGCCGAGCAATAGCCATAGCGCGGCATTGGGCCGGGCATGCAGCGCATTGGCGATGGGACGCAACAGCGATGGGGTGGGCAGGACAGCGGCGGTCATGGTCGGGCAGTGTCAGTCAGCATCATTCAGAACTAGGCGGCCAACTGTACGGCGCTGGCGGCTGGCCAGCTCAAGAGCGCCGTCTCACAGAGACTGACTTTTGCCGAGTCATCGAGGCTGGAAAGTTCGGCGGTGATGATCTGGCCACCGCAATCGACTTCATACCGCGACGTAGCGCCGTGGTATTGAATGTCGATCAGCGTGCCGCGCAGGTGGGCGTGCCCGTCTGCAATCGTCGAGCCTTCGGCGTGAACCCGTATCTGTTCTGGACGAATCGACACGGCATGGCCAGGCTGCGCGCCGACGGCGGTCGCGAGTTCGTCACGCAAGATGTTTGATCCACCCACAAACTCGGCGACGAAGGTCGTGGCCGGTTTTTGATACAGCGCACGCGGAGAGTCGATCTGTTCAATGCGACCTTTTGAAAACACGGCCACACGATCAGACATCGACATGGCTTCGCCTTGATCGTGCGTGACATAAACAAAGCTGATGCCCAGTTGGCGGTGCAGTTTTTTCAGCTCGACCTGCATTTGCTCGCGCAGGCGCATATCCAGCGCCCCAAGCGGTTCGTCGAGCAGCAGTACCGACGGCTTGTTCACCACGGCGCGTGCCAGCGCGACACGCTGACGCTGGCCACCGGATAGCTGCGACGGTTTACGGTCGCCGTAACCCGACAGGGCAACTTGCTCTAGCGCTGCACCGGCACGCTGCCGGGCTTCGCTGGCACTGACATTCTTGGCCCTCAGGCCGTATTCGACGTTCTCCAGCACCGAGAGGTGGGGGAACAAGGCGTAATCCTGAAATACGGTATTGACGTCGCGCTCATAGGGCGGCACAAAACTGACATCGCGACCACCGAGACGTACAACGCCCAGTGTTGGTTGCTCGAAGCCAGCAATCATGCGCAGACACGTCGTTTTCCCCGAGCCCGATGGGCCCAGCATGGAAAAAAACTCGCCGGGGGCGATGGCAATCGAGACCGTATCGACGGCCTTGACGTCACCGTAATGGCGGCTCACGGCATCGAGTTCAATAGCGTAGGTGGACATAGGTGTATTGGAGGGATGCGCCGCGCTGATCGAGCCGCCGAAAATAGCGGCGGCTCGATGCAGCGACGGTGGAATAAGGCTCAGTAAATCAACGACCGCCCATGATGCCGATGTAGTCGGCTGTCCATTTGCTGTACGGCACACAGGTGCCGGCTTCGCATTTGGCTTGCGGGGTTTTCCAGAAAGCGATCTTGTCAAACTGATCGAAGCCATTGGTTTTGCATGGCTCCGATTTGCCCGGTGTAGCGGCAGAACAGGCTTTGACGGTACTCGGGTTGGAGCCGAACCATTCAGCCAGCGGTGCCTGAACCTTGTCGTCCAGTGACCAGTTCAGCCAAGCATAGGCACACTGCGGGTGCTTGGCTTGTGCGTGCAGCATGGTGGTGTCCGCCCAGCCGGTGACGCCTTCTTTCGGAATGACCGAAGCGATCGGCTTCTTCTCACCTTGCAGCAGATTCACCTGCACCGGCCACGAGCCGGAAGCCGCTACGCCTTCACTCTTGAAGTCGGACATCTGCACGTTGTAGTCATGCCAGTAACGGTGGATCAAGGGGCGCTGCTTGCGCAGCAGTTCGAGCACGGCGTCGTATTGCACCTGAGTCAGGGCATACGGATCTTTGATGCCCAACTCGGGACGCTTGGTTTTCAGATACAACGCCGCGTCGGCGATGTAAATGGCGCCGTCATACGCTTGCACACGGCCTTTGTTCGACTTGCCATCGGGCAGCTTCTGCTCTTCAAAGACGACCGACCATGAATCGGGTTTTTGGCCTTTCCATACCTTGGTGTTGTACATCAACACGTTCGGGCCCCACTGGTAAGGTACGCCATAGGTTTTTCCTTCAACCACGTACCAGGGTTTGTCTTTCAGACGGGGATCAAGGTTGGCCAAGTTGGCGATTTTGCTGGTGTCGATAGGCTGAACGCGCTTGCCAGCGATGAGTCGCAGTGACGCATCACCGGATGCGGTGACGAGGTCATAGACGCCTTGGGACATCAGGGAAACCATTTCGTCCGATGTCGCCGCGGTTTTGACATTGACCTTGCAACCGGATTCCTTTTCAAACTGGGTCACCCAGTCATAGCCTTTGTCGGTTTCGCCGCGCTCAATGTAGCCGGGCCAGGCGACGATATCCAGTGCACCTTCGCCAGCAATGGCAGGGGCGGCGCCGCTGATCGCGACGGCCAGTGAACTGAGGGCAAAGGCGGTTTTCTTGATGCTCATGTGCTGTCTCCTTGTTGAACGATGTGCTTGCCAGTACGGCGGGGTAACGAATACCGACAATCGCAATCTACGGTAGATCGAGAGACACAAGAAACACCGATACACTGATATGTGTTATCGTTAAAACCGATATGTAACTTTTTGCAACGCAGCAATGTCGATATCAATCAAAGCTTTGCAGTATTTCTCAGCGGTTGCTGAAACGGGTTCTATTTCCGCTGCCATGCAAACATTGAACGTTTCGCAGGCGGCTGTCACGGAAGCGATCCAGCGGTTGGAGGCGCATTTGGGCGCGTTGCTCTTTCGTCGGCATGCGCGTGGAATGGCGCTGACCCATGCCGGGCATGAATTTTTGCGCCATTCGCAAACCATACTTGGCGCTGTGTCAGCCGCTGAAACCGCGTTGGCGGTGCGTCCGGATGCGTTGCGCGGCGAAATGACCATCGGCGTTGTGTCACCGCTTACGGGCTATTACCTGCCGAATCTGCTGGAGCGGTATCGGCGCAGTTTTCCGCGCATCAATGTACGGATTACCGAAGAGAGTGGGGGGCTTATTGAGCATCAGATCATCAACGGCGAAATTGATGTTGCGCTTACCATCAGCTCGCATCTGGAAAATCCTCAGGCTTTCCACTCTGCTGCCTTGGTGAGTTCGCCATGGCGCTTGTGGCTGGCGGCCAACCACCGTCTTGCTGGGGCTGATCCCGCGGCCTTGCATGAGTTGGGAGAGGAGTCCGTTATTACCTTGCGCAATGAGGAGCTGGAGCGTACGTCAGGTGATTTGTGGCGGCGAGCCGGCGTGCGACCGCGCGTGACGGTAAAGACGCGTTCCGTTGAAGCGGCGCGATCATTAGTGGCGACGGGGAATGGTATCGCCGTACTTCCCGAAGTGCTATTTCGCCCGTGGTCGCTCGAGGGGGCGCGTTTAGTCGCTCAGCCGCTACGCGACGAACCTTTGCCGCTGGCGCTGGGGTTGATCTGGCGCCGCGGCGCCGAAATTTCGCCGGCAACGCGGGCGTTCATCGCTATTGCCGGCGAACACCGGCATGCGGCCGGGCATGTGTAGGGGGTGGTGCGTGTCACACTTCCCAAACCTACACGTCCGGGGCGAGGCCAGCGTCCCGCGCTGCTTTGCAGAAGTCTCTATCGAAGGTATGCATGACCGCGCTAGCGCATGCTGACAGATGGAGGGCGTCGGCGAAATCGGCTCCTTGGCTATACCAATCCAGCGCAAGGCTTACCGATTCGGCAGCCTCGACGACCGTACCATCCAATTCCAGCAACGCGGCGAAAAACTCCATGAGTTGACGTCGGGATGTCTTGTAGCGAGCACGCAAGACCCATTCGGTTTCCAGTAGGACCGTGCGCGAGATAAATATGGTGTCACTGGCAATCAATTGTTGAACGATGGCAACTTGATCGGGATTGTCGGCAACCAAGGCCCGAACCAGCATATTGGTATCAAAGGCGATCATTTGTTGTATGAGCGCAAGTCCTCTTCGGTAAGTTCCACTGGCTTGCATAAGGCTTCGTTAGATAGCGGGGCGCCGTCGCGCTTGAGCATGCCAATGAGGTTGGCCAGATTACGGCCGGTTTTTTTGGGCAAGGCTTTAAGTGTGATGCCAGAAGCGCTCGAAATAAGCGCCAGTTCAGTACCTGCATCCCAGTGCAACTCGTCGCGCACTTCCTTTGGGATGACGAGTTGGCCCTTGCTGGATAGCGTTATGGTGGATATGGACATGGGCACTCCTTTATAAGTAAGGCGAAAAGTAAGTGCAATTATGCGCCGTTCCTCATCCGCTACGGCGAGGAGCGCGTCTTTTGCCCG
>CAZFSH010000002.1:26089-27845 GCA_964521935.1 uncultured Propionivibrio sp. | reverse complement strand
ATTCACTGGCACACTGGTGTTTGTCTCCCACGACCGCGAGTTCGTCTCCTCGCTGGCCACGCGCATCATCGACATCAAGCTCAATCACGAGATTGTCGACTACCGTGGCACGTACGAGGAATACCTGGCCAGCCAAGGGTTGGGCTGAGTGCAGTAAGCTAGCAAAAATAAAAACTAGGCAGACACACTGCCCTCCTGGAGGAAACATGACGTTCTCACAACGCCTGGCGCGTCTGGTTTTGCGCCTGTTTGGCTGGAAAGTTCTCGATCTCGCTGAGCGCCCCATGAAGGGCGTGGTTATCGCTTACCCGCATACCTCGAACTGGGATTTTCCTTGGGCCATACTCGGTCTGGTAGCGATGGGCTTCACGCCCCGCTGGGCGGGCAAAGACACCATGTTTGCCGGCTGGCGCGGGCCGATCATGCGCAAACTCGGCGGTATTCCGGTTAATCGGCGTGAACGCACTGGCTTTGTTGGGCGCATGGCCGAAGAGTTTCCGCTTCACGATGAGTTTCTGGTATGTATCGCCCCCGAAGGCACACGCAGCCTCACTACGGGCTGGAAGTCCGGCTTCTATCGCATTGCCATGGCCGCGCAGGTGCCGGTCGTCGCCGCCACCATTGACTACCCGAAGCGCGAACTGGGCTTTCTCGCCACGCTATCGCTCACCGGCGATGAAGCGGCCGACATGGCCGCCATCGCGAAAATCTATGTCGGCCGCGAAGGCCATACGCCGGCAAAAACCTCGCCGATCACGCTCATATAACGCTCGCGCACCCAATGACTGAATACGCTGTGAGTGACAACAACCTTGGCGATGACAACGACGACGCGGCCATCAAAGAGCCCCGTCTGTGGCGCAATAATGGATGGACAGCCCGTGTCATCAAGAATGAAGACGACGAAGGCTGGGCGGTGGAGATGGTCAAAGACGGCGAGAGTGAGCCGGCCTTGGTCGGCCCCTGGACGATGGGCCGCGACAAGAAAAACCCCAAGCCGCTCGACACCAATGCCTTCAACACGCTGGTCAAAACCGCCAGCGAATTCCGCCAGCGCCAAGCACAGCAGTTATACGCCACGCTGCATCAATCACTGACCATCAACCACAGCTCCGGCCGCCTTGCCATCACGCTGGACATCGTGGCCGATGACGACGACCCTCACGCCTTGCTTTCGGCACACGATGCCAGTGACGAGCGGCTCGCACACGTTCGCGTCGCTGCCGGTTTCAAGCTAAGCAAAGCTAGCGCGAATGCCTGGATCGACAGCGGTTTCGCCAAACCGCCGTCACGGTAAGTACGCTCACCCAAGCACCTGCTGGGCAATGTGGGCGTAAAGCGGGATACCAAACAGGATATTGAGCGGAAAGGTAACCCCCAGACTCAGCCCGAAGTACAGCGCCGGATTGGCCTCGGGAATGGCGTAACGCAACACGGCGGGCACCACAATGTAGGAGGCGCTGGCCGAGAGAATCATCAACAGCGCAACATCCGCCACAGGAAGCCCGAGTACGGCACCCAGGCCCAGCGCGATCATGGCGTGAATGAAGGGGCCGCCGGCGGCATAGGCCAACAGGATCGGATGCGCCTGACGGGCGTGCTGAAAATTACGCGCGACCAGTAGCCCCATATCAAGCAGGAAAAAGGACAGCATGCCCTTGAAGAGGTCGCCGGAAAACGGCTGCATCATGGCCTTGCCCGATTCGCCACTCAGATAACCGATCACCATGGACCCGAGCAGCAACAGGTGCGCGCC
>CAZFSH010000002.1:20035-25989 GCA_964521935.1 uncultured Propionivibrio sp. | reverse complement strand
CACCGCCAGGATAATCGCCGGCGATTCCATCACCACCAGCGCCACCGCCATGTGCCCACCGACGCTCAAGCCCTTGCTCTCTAAAAACTGCATCGCCGTGACAAACGTAACAGCGCTGACCGAGCCATAAGACGCGGCGATTGCCGCCGCATCAAAGCCGGATACCCAGCGCTTCAAGAAGCGATAGCCCAGCGCCGGGATGAGAAAGGCCATGGCCATCGCGGCCCCCAAACTGACCATGACCTCCGGGTTGATGCCGGACTTCGCCAGCGCAAAACCGCCTTTCAAGCCCAGCGCCATCAGCAGATACAAGGAAAGAAATTTCGCCACGGCAGGCGGAATTTCGAGATTGGAGCGAACCGCTCCAGCAAAGATGCCAAACAGAAAAAAGAGAATGGCGGGGTCGAGTAGATTTTGCATGTGTTGCCTCCTTTGCACGCATGTTAAGGAGCCAATTACATTGAGTAAAATTGATTATTAAATCGTTTTACATAGACTAAATACTATGAATATCACCTTCCGGCAGATGCGTTTGTTTCTTGCCGTCGCCGAAACAGGCAGCGTCAGTGCCGCCGCCCGTGCGCTGCATGTCACGCAACCGACGGCCTCGGCGCAGCTGCGCGAAATCACCGAGGCGGTGGGAATGCCGGTCTATGAAGTGATTGCCAAAAAAATCTACCTGACAGAAATCGGCCGGGAACTCGCCCATACCGCGCGAATAATGGTCGGCGAATGGGAGGGCTTTGAGCAGTCGGTAGCGGCAGCGAAAGGCCTGTCGCGTGGCAAGCTGCGCGTGGCCATTGTCAGCACCGCCAAGTACTTCGTGCCGCGCATGATCGGTACGTTTTGCGAGAAACACCCGGCCATTGATGTCGCGTTGGAAATTCTCAACCGCGACGGTGTTGTGCAACGGCTAAAGGAAAATCTCGACGATCTGTACATCATGTCGATGCCGCCGGCCGGTATCGATCTGGACGATGCGGTGTTCATGACCAACCCCTTGGTGGCCATTAGCGCCTCAGGCGATCCGCTGGCCAATCAGCCGAGCATCGCCCTGTCTGAGCTGAACGGCCGTCGCTTTATCCTGCGCGAGCCCGGCTCGGGCACGCGCATGGCCGCCGATCAGCACTTTCGTCAGGCCAAATTTCGCCCGGAAGTACGCATGGAATTAGGCAGTAACGAGGCCATCAAGGAGGCCGTCGCGGGTGGCCTGGGCATTGGCGTTGTGTCCGCCCACGCCTTGCATGGGCTGCAAAAAGAACATGGCGTGGTAACACTCGCTGTGCAAAGCTTCCCCATCGCCTCGCAGTGGCATATGGTGCATCCACGCGCCAAGCGGCTATCGCCGATTGCCGCCGCCTTCAAAGACTATCTGCTGGGTTGTGCTGCCGAATCACCGTAAGCCTGACGGCGTCAGCCGGCCCACCAGACAATCCTTAGCCGAGCCAGGGCAAAAGCCGCCTAAAATCGCCTCCCCTCCTCTTCGATGGCGTACGCGGCCCGCGCGCGCCACACGCTTGCTGTCATGATTCTTCTCCGTGATCTGGCCTTCGGCCGTGGTGCCGAGCGCCTTGTCGATGGCGCCTCCCTGCAAATGCACCCCGGCTGGAAGATCGGCCTCACCGGTGCCAATGGTGCGGGCAAATCCACCTTCATGGCGCTGCTGCGCGGCGAAATTCACGCCGAGCGCGGCGATCTGGAACGGCCACCCGGATGGGCCGTGGCCCACGTGGCACAAGACACGCCGGCGCTGCCCGATGCGGCACTCGATTTCACCCTTGATGGCGATGAAGAACTGCGTCGCGTCGAACGCGAGATCGTGCAAGCAGAGGCTGACAATGACGGTCATCGCATCGGTGAACTCTACGGCCACCTGGGCGATATCGACGGCTACTCGGCGCGCGCCCGTGCCGCCGCCTTGTTGCACGGTCTGGGCTTTACCGATGAAGACTTCGAGCGTCCCGTCGCCGAGTTTTCCGGCGGTTGGCGTGTACGCCTGAATCTGGCGCGGGCACTGATGTGCCGCTCCGACTTGCTGCTGCTTGACGAGCCCACCAACCACCTCGACCTCGACGCGATCCTCTGGCTGGAAACCTGGCTGAAGAACTACCGTGGCACGCTCATCCTGATTTCGCACGACCGCGATTTTCTCGACGAAGTGTGCAGCCACATCCTCAATGTCGAAAACAAGCGCATGACGCTGTTCACCGGCAACTACACCGCCTGCGAGCGTGCCCGTGCCGAACGGCTGGCCAACGAAATGGCCTTGGCCGAAAAGCAGAAGCGCCAGCGTGATCACCTGCAAAAATACGTCGACCGCTTCCGGGCGCAAGCCACCAAAGCGCGTCAGGCGCAGAGCCGCATCAAGATGCTCGAACGCATGGGCGAGATCGCCGCCGCGCACGTTGATGCGCCCTTCAGCTTCCAGTTTTTCGAGCCCACCGGCTTTTCCGACCCGCTGCTGGAGTTGGACAAAGCCAGTGCCGGCTATGGCGACAAGGTACTGCTCGACCAGTTACGCCTGACCATTCGCCCCGGCAGCCGCATCGGCCTGCTCGGGCGTAACGGCGCGGGTAAGTCGACGCTCATGAAACTGCTCGCCGGTGAGCTGCAATCGCCGCGCCGCGTCGATCAGAACGGCGTCGCACACGACACACGCGTCACCGGGCGCAACCTCAACATTGGCTACTTCGCGCAGCACCAGCTGGAACAGTTGCGGCCGGAAGAATCACCGATGTGGCACTTGGTCAAAGCCGAACCCCGTACGCGCGAGCAGGAATTCCGCGATTACATCGGCGGTTTTGATTTTCGTGGTGAGCAGGTCGATGCGCCGGTCGGGCGCTTTTCCGGCGGCGAAAAATCGCGGCTGGCATTGGCGCTGATGATCCGCACCAAACCCAATCTGCTGCTGCTCGACGAACCCACCAACCACCTCGACATCGAGATGCGTGAAGCACTAACGCTGGCATTGCAGGAAACCGAAGCGGCCGTGGTCATCGTCTCGCACGACCGTCACCTGCTGCGCGCCACCTGTGACGAACTATGGCTAGTGGCCGATGGAAAATTGACGCCGTTTGACGGCGATCTGGATGATTACGCCAAGTGGTTGGACGTGCAGCGTCAGCAGGACCGCACGGCCGCCAAGGAAAGTGCCAGTGACAAACCCGTCCAGACGGCTACGCCCGCGCCCACTGCCGTTGCGGAAAAGTCAGTCGCTGTGGCACGGCGCGAACAAGAAAAAGCACTGGTGCAACTGGAAAAACAGATCAGCGGTTGGCAGGGTGAACTGAAACTCATTGAACAACGTCTCGCCGACCCGGCCCTATATAGCAACCCAGACGCCACACTGACGCAGAGCCTGACCAAGCGACAAAGCGAGCTGAGTACACAGATCGATGCCGCCGAGCTTCGTTGGCTGGAGTTGCAGGAAGCGCTAGACGTCGGAGGACGCTGAGATCGCTATAAGTGGTGATGCCAGCCGTCGCGGACTGCGATAAAGTTGTGGTAACTGCTATGCAATCAACCAGTCAACCACTCTCCGCTCACCCAAACAGCGCACGCACCGCGATCAACGTCGCTGCCAGTATCGCGGCATATCGTCAGCGCGCACTCGTTGCGCTGCAGATGGCGTTTCTCGTTGCCGCGGGTATTGGCCTGGCGCTGTTTCACGAGACACCCACTGTGGCTATTGCAACCGCTGGGTCAATGCTCCTCAGCATGGCCTCGCTGACGCTGGCCTACCAGTTCCGGCTCGCCCCGGCGATATGGATATTGGCAACGCAATTTCTCTTGCTGCCCTGTGGCCTGGCGCTCGGTGCGCTCGGTCTTTATGACTCGGGCATGCTGATCTTGCCAGCCGGTATGGTCGCCATTGCCATTGTCGAAAAACCAGAGCGGGTTGCGATCTTCTCCTTGCTCACCGTGGGTGCCGCGTCCTTCGTGGTCTATCAGACGCTGGCGGGTGATATTGGCCATCCACTGCCCGCCGACTTGCTCCGCAGCGCGCCGATTGATGGCGTCACGGCACTTATCGTACTGATCTTTTGCGGCGGCGTCGCCACTTATATTGCGCACATCCTCTCGGCCTTGCTCCGGGTTTTGGGGCACCAGCAAAGCGAACTGGAACATAAAGTAGCCCGTCGCACTGCCCAGCTGTCGCGCACGAACGAAGAGTTGCGCGCCACCATGGCCACGCTCGATCGCGCCAAAGATGAGTTGGTGCGTGGCGAAAAACTGGCCAGTCTGGGCAGCCTCGTGGCCGGCGTCGCCCATGAGCTCAACACGCCCATCGGCAATGCAACCGTCGCCGCCACCACCGTGCAGCAGCACATTGAAGAATTCACGCCCAAAATGGCTCAAGGGGCGCTGCGCCGCAGCGATATTGATCGTTTTCTCGCAGCCTGTCAGGAGGGTGTCGAGTTGGTCGTACGGTCACTCAACCGCTCGCGCGATCTGGTGAGCAGTTTCAAGCAGGTCGCGGTTGATCAGGCCTCAGAACGGCGCCGGAGTTTTTTGCTCAACGAATTGACCGGTGACGTACTGCGCACCTTGCGTCCGGGCCTAGCCGGGCACGCCTGGGTCATTGAAGAGCAGGTTGCCGCCGATATTGACTGCGATGGCTATCCCGGGCCACTCGGGCAAATCATCACCAATCTCATTCAAAACGCGCTGCTGCATGGCTTTCGTGATCGCACCACCGGCACCATCCGGATTGAGGGTGCGATGCTCGATGCGCAGCAGATGTGCATTCGTGTGCGCGACAATGGCTGCGGTATCCCGCCAGAATCCTTGTCAAAAATTTTTGACCCTTTCTTCACCACCCGCCTGGGACAAGGCGGCTCGGGGCTGGGGCTTACCATCTGCCACAACATCGCGACTTCGCTGCTCGGTGGGCGCATTGATGTCGAATCAACCGTCGGCGTCGGCACCTGCTTCACCTTGACCTTGCCACGCGTAGCGCCGCTAAGCGATAGTTAAGCTTCGCGCGCCAAACTGATCCCATCTTCACCACTAACGGAGATGGATCATGAAAATCCCCTTACCCAACATTGCTAGCTTAGGCATCACCGTCAGCCTGCTGTGCACGCTGTCTAGTGCCGGCTACGCCGCAGATAGCGCGACCACGCCTAACGAATTTATTCGCGAATTCAGCGCGGCGGCACCCGCTGGCTTTACCGCCTCAGCGGAGCGTGGCAAGGCCTTTTTCACTCGGAAGTTTGGCGTCTCCAGCACCTTGGAATCCTGTGCGGCCTGCCACACCAGCAACCCCGCGCAAAAAGGCAAGCATGTGGTGACCGGCAAAGAAATTCAGGCCATGGCACCGGCCGCCAATCCAGAACGATTTACCGACGCCAAGAAGGTGGACAAATGGTTCCGCCGCAACTGCACCGAAGTCGTGGGGCGGGAATGCACGCCCGCGGAAAAAGCCGATCTGATCCAGTTTTTTGTGAAAGCCTCTTGATATGACTACGCGTCCGATGCTTACTCGTCTATTGCGCAACACACTGCTGTTATCGATCATCGCC
This sequence comes from uncultured Propionivibrio sp., assembly GCA_964521935.1. Classification (GTDB taxonomy): domain Bacteria; phylum Pseudomonadota; class Gammaproteobacteria; order Burkholderiales; family Rhodocyclaceae; genus JADJEF01. The sequence goes on along the minus strand of CAZFSH010000002.1, from coordinate 20,464 downwards.
ACCAGCCTGCCGGCCTGCGCCGACAGTGCATCACTGGGTGGCAGCCTGCCGAGTACTTACAAAAGTGAGTGTGGCAGCTGTCACACCCCCTTCCCCGCCAAAGGCTTGACGGCCAGTGACTGGCGACAGGTCATGAAAACACTCGACAAACATTATGGCGACAACGCCAGCCTCGACCCGGCAACACGCAAGGAACTGGAACGTTATCTGGTCACCAATGCCAGCAATGGTGGCGCAAGCACCGGCGGCAGCGAGGTGGCACGACTGACCAAAAGTGCCTGGTTCACGCGCAAGCATCACGAACTCGGCAGCGCAACCTGGCAAGACCCACGCATCAAGAGCGCCGCGAACTGCTCGGCCTGCCATCCACGGGCCAATGATGGCCGCTACAACGAGCACGAAATCAAAATGCCAGCTGGCATGAAATGG
>CAZFSH010000002.1:0-19935 GCA_964521935.1 uncultured Propionivibrio sp. | reverse complement strand
TGCTGGTTGCCGCCTTTGCTACCGCCTGGATCACCGGCGAAAGTGAAGCCTGGCGCCTTATCCATGCGATGGCTGGCGGGGCATTGGTCGGCATACTCGGCTTCCGTGTAATCTGGGGAACCATCGGTACGCTCCCGGCACGATTTAGCCAGTTCGTACGCGGGCCGCAAACTGTGGTTAGCTATCTGCGCAGCCTGCTCTCAAAAAACCCCGAACATCACACCGGGCACAATCCAGCTGGCGGCTGGGCGATCGTGCTGCTGATCCTGTTGGGTCTGCTCGCCGGGGCCACGGGCTGGGGGGCTTATCAAGACACCTGGGGTGACTGGCTGGGGGAACTGCATGAAGGCATCACCGCTACAATGCTCATGCTCGTTATCGTGCACGTGTCCGGCGTCCTGATCAGCAGCCGTTTGCATGGCGAAAATCTCGCCCGCGCCATGGTCACCGGCAACAAGCTCGGTCAGCCGGCGGAGGCTATTCGCAGTACGCGACTGTGGGCAGTGCCCTTGTTGCTTGCTGCCGCTATCGCGGGTGCCTGGTATCTCTCTCGCTAGAATGAGCCGATGAGAATCCTGCTTGCCGAAGACGACCCGCAACTGGGCGATGGGCTCGCCATCGGTCTGCGCCAACATGGCCACGCCGTCGACTGGGTACGCGACGGTGTGGCTGCCGATGCGGCGCTGCAAAGTGGCGACTATGCGCTCGTAGTACTCGACCTCGGCCTTCCCCGGCGGGACGGTATGAGCGTGCTCAAGCAACTGCGCGAACGCCGCCAGACTCTGCCGGTGCTGGTGCTCACGGCACGCGATGCCACCCGCGACAAAATCGCCGGGCTGGACAGCGGTGCTGACGATTACGTGGTCAAACCGGTCGATATCGACGAACTCTCCGCGCGCATTCGCGCCCTGCTCCGCCGCGGCAGCAGCCACAGCGAGCCGGTACTACGCCATGGCGATATCAGCCTTGACCCTGCCGGACACCACGTGGAAAAAGCCGGCCAGCCTGTCGTACTCTCGGCACTGGAGTTCGCTCTGCTGCACGTACTCTTGCAAAACCTCGGGCGCGTCATGACCCGCGCGCAACTGGAGGCGGCGATTTACAGCTGGGATGAGGAACCCGATAGCAATGTGCTGGAAGTGCACGTCCACCACTTGCGGCGCAAACTCGGCAGCGATCTGATCCGAACGCTGCGGGGCGTTGGCTACATGATTCCCAAACCATGAATAAGCTCGGCGACCTGTTTCGCTCCTGTTTTTTCCGTTCCTTACGCATGCGCTTGGTGCTGCTTACCATCGCTGCCGTCGCCGCAGGCTGGTTAATTACCGCCGCCGTCACCTGGAATGCCGCACGCCACGAGCTGGCCGAAGTGCTCTGGGATCACCCAGCGGAAGACCGTCAGGAAATCGCCGGAGAAATTGCCGAGCATCTGGTGCAACCCTTATTGATCGCGCTGCCCGGCCTCGCGCTATTGCTCGCCCTGGCCATCGGCATTGCACTGCGCCCCTTGCACAAGCTCACGCGCGACATCGCCCAGCGCGCACCCGACCGACTCGACCCACTCGCCCTCGCGCATGCCCCGACGGAAGTGGAACCGTTGGTGCGTCGGCTCAATGAACTTTTTGGCGAAATTACCCGCGCACTCGATAACGAGCGCCGCTTCACCGCTGATGCGGCGCATGAGCTGCGCACGCCACTCGCCGCCATTAGCGCACAAGCCCAGGTTGCCCAGCGTGCTCGCGCCCCCGATGAGCAAGCACACGCCCTTGCGCAATTGAGCCTGAGTGCGCAACGCGCTGGGCATCTGATCGAACAATTGCTCCTGCTCGCCCGCATTGACAGTGGCCAAACCTTACCCAGCGCTTCACTTCAGGACTGCCGACTCGATAAGTTACTCATTGATACGGCCGCACAGCACGGCCCTGCCGCCATTGAAAAAGACCTGCAACTGGAAATCGTCGAGACGCAAGCCGCACCGTTGAGAGGTGACCCGGCCTTACTCGCCACCTTGCTGCGCAACCTGATTGACAACGCCGTCCGCTATACGCCGCATGCGGGCAAGGTCGAGCTAGCACTCGCCGTGAACGCAACCGAGGTGGTGCTCAGCGTACGCGATAGCGGCCCCGGCATTCCGGCAGCGCAGCGTGCCGAAGCGACTCAGCGTTTCGTGCGCTTCGCCGGGCAAACCCATGCCGGTAGTGGTCTGGGTCTAGCCATCGTGCAGCGCATTGCCCACGTGCATGGCGCAAGCCTGATGCTCACTGAGGGCTTGCCCCGCTCAGTCAGCCTTGGCAACGATGATAGCCATGGCAGTCAGGGCAGCTACAGCAGCCCGGCAGCTTACGGCCTCGCCGTCAGCGTGAGCTTTCCCCGCGTATAGATTGCTGCTGGGCTGGCGAGCACGGCTGGGCCTGATCGTCGCCGCGCTGCCAACATTCCCCCGCCAGCCCCCGTGCCGGGTGTGGCGTTCCCTGTTTATCGATATGGGCAACCACCGTTTGCCAGCGCTGCACGCCGGCGCGGTCAATCTCCAGCCGGAGCAACCAGCCGGTGTTATTCGCTGGCATATCAAACCCGTCGAAAATGAAATTGCCCAGACTGTAAATGATTGGCTTGCCACGATAGTGCTCGATGTTTTGCGTCACATGCGGGTGTCCACCGATCACGGCATCAGCGCCGACATCGATCATTCTGCGGGCCAGGTCACGCTGGCGTAAGTTGGCTACGCGTTCGTTTTCCCACCCCCAGTGCATGAACGGGATGACCACATCGGCGTGATGCACGCGCCGTGCCGCGACAATATCATGCACCACCTGCTCGTCTTCACTCCAGGCCACGCCGGGCTTGTCGACGTCGGCTTCAAAACTACGCGGCAAAAACTCGTTATAGCTGAGCAGCGCAATACGCAAGCCCTTGCGCTCGATGACATGCGGCGCGTGCGCTCGCGCCAGATCGCGGCCGCCCCCCACGTAGGGAATGTTCGCTTGCTCAAGCAAGCCCAGCATTTGCGCAAACGCCTGCGGACCAAAATCGCCCGAGTGATTATTCGCCAGGGCGACCACATCGAGATGTCGCTTCAGCACGTTCAGCGTACGTGGATGCGCGCGAAAGCTGTAAATTTTCGCCGGATCGGCACGACCTTGCGTCGCCACCACGCACTCGAGATTGCCGATGCGTACCTCAGCGGCAGCAAGAATCTTGGCGAAGGGCGCAAACGGATCCTGTCCGCGCTGGATAACTTTGCCCGGCGTTTCCGCCAGCATGACATCACCAACAAAGGCTAGCGAAACAGTGGGTTCTGTGGAAGCCGCGGATGAATTGGTAACCGAATCGTCGAGCTCAGTCTTGGCGGCCACATCGCCACTCTTGGGCATAAGCAAACTCAGGCACAAAGCTGCACAAAGCACACCTTTGCGCGCAGTCATGGTGCCACCCCCAAGGTGCAGGCATAGCTCAACTCTCGCCCCAACGGCGGCGCATAAACGCTGACGCGCCCGGTCAAGCTGCTGCCGGGCGGCGTGAGCGTCGGCTGCCGGTATTTGGCTTCATGCAAGAGTTTTGGTACACCCTCCTGCCAGTAGTAGGTATATAGGGCGATGTAGTCCGGCATGCCCGGGGCTACCGGTGCGCTGCTGTCGGACGATGGGGAAGGAACCAACACCACCGCCTTGAACCGGAAACGCTCATCAATATCGACCGGCACGACCCGGTACGGGTCACTGACCGGCGCTTGCGTGATGGTGCGCCGTACGCCGGTGTGCTCAATCTCGCAGGTCAGCAATGGTGAGGCCTGTGGCAGGTTGGTGGCATGGATTACGTCGGCAGCGGTCAGCATGGCCAAGCACATCAGCCCGCGCCATGCGCCGGACCAGCTAGCCAGAAAAGTCGCTCTCAACAAAGCAGCATTCAACGAAGTGGTGGTCATGACGCGGATGCTAGCCGCGATTTGTCCGCGCGTCTCATAATGTCTCGCCATGAGTGTGGCACTGCTGCTCCTTCCTGACTTCGTCCTGATTCTGCTGGGCGTCCTGTTGCGCCGCCTGCTGCATCTGGGCGACCACTTCTGGAGCGGGGTGGAAAAGCTGGTTTACTTTGTGTTGTTTCCCACCTTGCTGTTTAACGGCCTGGTCCGCACACGTATCGACTGGCAGGCGGCCGCACCACTGATCACCGGCGCAGCCGGCGCGATGGCGACGGCCATGCTGCTCGGATTTGCCGGTCGGCTGTTCGGCTTGCCGGCCAAACGCTTTGCCGCCCAGCACCAATGCGCGTTCCGGTTCAATTCCTATATTGGCTTGGCCATTGCCGGCAGCTTGCATGGACCGGCAGGCATCGCGGCGATGGCGATTGTGGTGGGCGTCATGGTTCCGCCGGCGAATGCCGCGGCAGTATGGATGCTCGCCCGTCATGGTGAGCACAATGTCTGGCGCGAGCTGGCCAAAAACCCCTTGATTATCGGCACCGCTAGCGGTCTTGTCGCCAATCTGGCCGGACTTGAACTGCCCGCGCCCGCACTCAAGCTACTGAGCCGACTGAGCGATGGCGCCATAGTGCTCGGCCTGCTCGCGGTTGGTGCGGGGCTGCGTCTTGATGGTCTTCTCGACCAACGAGAACATCACAGCAGGGTTGGTACTAATGTCAGCGACCATGCCCAAGCCAGAGCGCAAACTTTAAGTGCCGTGTGGTTACTTGGCGTCAAGCTTGTCGCCATGCCGCTCGTGGCGTGGTGGCTGAGCCGGCAACTGGCGCTACCACCCCTTTATGCGCGCACCTTGCTGATTTTTGCCGCGCTGCCCACAGCAAGCTCGGCCTTCATTCTGGCGCAACGCATGGGCGGCGATGGCGCCAGCGTCGCTTGGTTGATTTCGGTCAGTACCTTGCTGGCGATGGTCAGCCTACCGCTGTGGCTGAGCATGTTGGGGTAAGCTTATTTGGATAAGTGCTTGAGTGGCGTAATGGCAGACGTGATGGGCGCACTCTGTACCGCTACGCTTGAGTCGCCAGCATCTCCATAAAACCGTTGAGCGGCAAGGGCTTGCCGAAGAGATAACCTTGATAGCAATGGCAGCCAAGGGTGGCCAAATAGTCGCGCTGTTCCGCGGTTTCCACGCCTTCGGCAATAACCTCCAGACTCAGGCTGCTACCCAAGGCGATAACCGTGCGCACAATGGAGGCATCGCTACTGTCAGCGAGCAAATCGCGGACAAAGGACTGATCGATTTTGAGTTGGTCGAGCGGCAGCCGTTTCAGATAGCTCAGTGACGAAAATCCGGTGCCGAAATCATCCAGCGAAAAACGCAAGCCATGCTGTTTGAGCACCGCCATTTTCGCGATAACTTCTTCGGTGTTGTCCACCAACATGCCTTCGGTCAGTTCGAGCTTGAGTAATGACGGCTTGGCGCCGGTGCCTTCGACCAAAGCCAACACTTCCTCGGTGAAATTGGGCAAGCTGAACTGACGAGCGCTCACGTTCACCGCTAGGGCAAGATGCGCCAGATGTGGCGTCTGGCTCCACTGCGCGAGCTGGCGGCAAGCCTGTTCGAGCACCCAGTGACCCAAAGGCAGAATCAATCCGGTTTCTTCGGCTAAGGGAATGAACTGCGCCGGCGACACCATACCCCGTTCCGGGTGTTGCCAGCGCACCAACACTTCAGCACCGACTACCTTGCCTGCTGCATCCACCTGAGGCTGGTAATGCACGGCAAATTGCTGGTGCACAATGGCCGCACGCAATTCCATTTCCATCCCCATACGGCTGGCAATCGCCGATTGCATGGACGGATCGAAAAAGCGGATGGCATTGCGGCCGGCGTTCTTGGCTTCATACAGGGCAAGATCAGCGCTACGCATCAGCTCATCGGTCGATGTCGCTGCCGGGCCAAAGATGCAAATCCCAACACTGGCCGTAATGTAGCGTGGCTGCCCCGCAAGCATCAGGCTTTCCCCGAGGCTGAGCAAGATTTTTTCGGCTACCGACTGGGCTTCATCCGCCGCCATGGTTTCCGAGAAAGTTTCACCGTCAATCAAGACCACAAATTCATCGCCGCCAATACGCGACACGGTATCGACATCCCGCACATTGGCTGTGATGCGTGCGGCAATCGTCAGCAATATGGTGTCACCCGTATCGTGCCCGAGGGTATCGTTGAGATCCTTGAAGTTATCCAGATCGATAAACAGCAACGCTGAATAATGGCCAGTTCGGCGCGCGTGAGCAATACTCTGGCCCAGGCGGTCTTGCATCAAACGCCGGTTGGGCAAGCCAGTGAGACGATCGTAGTAACCGAGCCGAACAATTTCTTCCTGCGCTTTTTTTGCCTCGCTGACATCGGTATCAATGCCATCCCACAGTACCGTGCCATCCTCAAGCACGCGCGGTGCGGCGCTTATGTGTATCCACACCCATTGCCCGTCAGGCCGCTGCAAACGTACGTCTTCGTCGATCGGCACATGGTCCTTTGCCGAGGCCACCCGTGCTGCCTCAAGGCGATGCAGATCTTCCGGCTCGGTCAAGCGATCCAGCACATTGGCATCGCACTGCAAGGCACTGGCTGTGATGCCGTAGATCTGTTCAGCCGTTTCACTGATATGCAGGAAACGTTTATCGCCATTGGCAGCAAACGCATATTGGTAAATCACCGAGCGCGGTAGATTGTCGCCGAGCAAACGCAAGCGCGCCTCGCTGTTACGCAGTTTGGCTTCAGAGCGCTGCACCGCGTTGAACGGGGCGCGAATGCCCGTAACAAAGGTGGCACGATAAAGCAGTGCGTAGGCAATGACCTTATACAGGTGGCCAAAAATGTTTTGAAAATCCGACGGCGCAACATACGCCGTGAACATCAACTCGCCAATGCCCATGACAAAGCTGGACAAGGCGAGCAGGTAATCGGTGTCACGTCCGGTGGTGCTGGCACGGCGCCAAAACACCAGCGCGAGCAGCACATTGGCGGCACTCAACACATATTCATAATTGGCTTTGAATGCCGTAACGCCCTCGCCCGGAATGAACACTGTCGGAAACAGAGCGAGCTGAAATGAACCAAACCAGACCAGAAATGCTGCCACGCTGATGCCACCAAGCACCGAGGTGAGGCGGGAAATGCCAAGCACAACACTAAATGCCACCATCGCCATGGTCAGTGACTCAAAGGTGCGCCCCATGAGCCAATAAAAAATCGCGCGTGGCGTGCTGCTCGGCGAAATGAAATTGGGCATACCCGCATACGACAGCGCATGGATCATGTCGCAGGTAGCGACAACAATAAAGCCACCAATCAATATTTTCGACGCCTGCGCATTCTCAGAATCAAAGGTATGCCAAGAAACAATCACGATCAACACGGCGATGATGATGGCAAACAACTCCATGAGCAAATGCAGCGACAACATGCTCATGTTGTCACCGGTCAAACTCACTGTCGGGGGCACCGCCATCATCACCAGCAGACTAATCAGCGCCGCAAGGCCGGCAAGCAGAATAAGGGGACGGTAATGGCGGGTAATAAAACTGGGGTACTGACGTGTCATGAATTCGGTGTATGGCGGGCTAGTCCCGTGTTAGTGCGCATTATTGTAGCCGGGTCGCTCAGCGCCTCCCTGCCTCGCTGCCATGATTGCTTCTGGCTTGACGAACAACGTCGCCGCGAGGTGTTGCAGCGATCGCCTTACGCTACGCTATGATGGCTGCGCCTATCATTATCGCTAACCCACTCATTGCCCTTGCCCCATCATGGATCCGAGCAAAAACATACTGAACAAAATTGCGATTTTGAACAACCTGACCTCAGCGCAGGCCGATCGTCTGCTGGAAAATGCCACCTCTAAGCGTCTCTATGAGGGCGAGATTTTATTTACCGAGGGCAGCCACGGTAATTGCCTCTACATCGTATTGCAGGGCAAGCTCACCGCTAATTTGAAACATGGTACCCGCGCTGAAAAACGCGTGGCTACGCTGAACCCCGGCGACAGCTTTGGTGAAGTGGCCATGCTTACCGGCAGCGAACGCACCGCGACGATGCAGGCCATCTCCACCTGCCTGGTCATGCAAGTCACCAAGGAGGCGATACAGAAGGCCGGCCTGGGTGAAATCATCTACCAAAATATCGCGCGCGTACTGGCCGAGCGCCTCACCAAAATGAACGAAAAAGCTGGCAAGACCCAAGGCTTTGTCGAAACCTTTGTCGGCTCACCCGAGGCTCTGACGGCAACCGGGCCATCGGTGTACGACAAGTACGGCTGGTTACGTACTTAGCCGTACTGTTTCAGACGCTTACTTGATGCCCGGTTCGGGCAAGGTGACATTTAGTTCCAGCACGTCATATTCGCCGTGCTTTTCCAGCTGTACCTTGATCTGGGCGGGGTCCAGGTGCACATACTTGCCGATCACTTCGATCAACTCGGCCTTCAGTGCCGGCAAGTAATCGGGTGCTGCTGAACCGCGCATGCCACGGTCGTGGGCGAGGATCAGTTGCAGACGATGCTTGGCATCAACAGCGGTTTTTTTCTCGGTACCGCGCAGATAATCGACAAAGCCACTAATAAACGACATTTCAGCGTCCTCCGAACAAGCGCTTGAACAGACCGGCTTTTTCTTCGGTCACAAAACGCATGGGCTTGTCTTCACCCATAAAGCGCGCCACGACGTCCTTGTAGGCTTCGGAGACATCGGTATCCGCCAGGTGAATTGCCGGCGTGCCGGAGTTCGATGACTGCAATACCGCCTGCGATTCCGGGATCACGCCCAGCAGAGGTACCCGCAGGATTTCCTGAATGTCATCGACCGACAGCATTTCGCCATTGGCCACCCGCGTCGGGTTGTAGCGGGTAATCAGCAGGTGCTCCTTGACGGGGTCACGGCCATCTTCGGCGCGCTTGGATTTGGCCGCGAGAATGCCCAGAATGCGGTCCGAGTCACGCACCGACGAGACTTCCGGATTGGTCACCACCAGCGCTTCGTCGGCGTAATACATGGCGGCAAAGGCGCCATGCTCGATACCGGCTGGCGAATCACAAACGATGCAGTCAAACGTTTCCTTCAGCTCGTCGATGATCTTGCCCACGCCTTCCAGTGTCAGGGCATCCTTGTCGCGTGTTTGCGAAGCGGGCAACACGTAGAGGTTGTCGCAATTTTTGTCCTTGATCAGCGCCCGGCTCAGTGCGGCATCGCCGTTGATGACGTTGATGATGTCAAAGACGACGCGGCGCTCGCAGCCCATGATCAGGTCAAGATTACGCAAGCCGACATCGAAGTCGATGACCACGGTCTTGTTGCCACGCATTGCCAGGCCACTGGAAAAATTGGCGCTGGTGGTGGTCTTGCCGACCCCGCCTTTACCCGATGTTACGACGATGACTTTTGCCACGATGCTTACCTCAATAATGAAAAATACTTATGCCGTGCGCAACGCGCCCAACGGCTGCATGACCACTCGGGGCTGTTCCCCTTCCTGGTCGAGAAATACTTGTGTCGGCTTGCCTTTGAGCTCAGCCGGCACGTCTTCAAGAATCTTGAAATTGCCCGCGATGGAAACCAGCTCAGCTTCCATGCTCTGAGAAAAAATGCGTGCCGAGGTGTTCCCGCGCGCACCGGCCAAGGCACGGCCACGCAGCGGCGCGTAAACATGAATATCGCCATCGGCTATCAGCTCCGCGCCGGCACTCACCACGGCCAGCACGATCAGATCGGTGCCCTCGGCATGAATACGCTGACCGGTACGCACCGGCTTGTCGATCACCAAGGCCGGACGACGCACATAAGTTTGTTCTGGGGGTGCAGAGGTTCGTGCAGCGGAGGGCGACGCCGTGTCACAGCGGCTGACTTTTGCAGCCTGCGCTGTGGCCTCCGTTGCGGCCTCTGTGACAGACTCTGCCACAGGCTCCACCAGCGGCAACTCCGTTTGCCCAGACGCCAAATCGGCGGCGGTCACGGCATCGACCGTCTCAGCGCCCGCCGTCGGCTTATTGCGACTCACCCGATCCGGAAACTGCGCCAAACCATAGGCTACGGCGCTCTGCTGCTGCGCCTCGGAGGCATCCATGATGCCTGCCGGCCGCATACCCATCTCGCGCAAAAAGTCGCACAAACTCGCCCAATCCGGCACAAAGTCAGTCTCGGCGACTGCGGCGAGACTGAGCACCACGGGCGTTGCCAAAAAGAACTCCGGCGCCTGCGCTACCCGTGCACGCACCTGCTCGGTCAATAGCGCCATATCAGTTGTCTGAATATGCAAGACAAACAACGGCAGCGTGGCATTCATAAACTTGAATGCGGCGGGCTTCTTGGTTGCCAATTTAGTTGCCGATGTGGTTGCCAGAATGGCCATGAAGTGGTCGTGCGAAAAATGAAAGGGGGGGCAGCGCAGAAAAACAGCTTGAAAACTCAGGGTTTTCGCTGGTCCCATTATAAAAGTGAGGGTGTCATCAACCCCATTTACACAGGGGCTCAAAGCTTGCGAACAAGCCGGTAAAAGCCGGGTTAATGCAGGCTTCAGCCACGACTGGAGGGAAGTGGTTTAGCATGACCCCGCTGATGAATGCTGGGAGCTTTGCATGAAGATGTCGATTCCGTCACTGAGCCTGAGCGTGAAAGCCAAGCTGATTTTGCTGGTGCTGTCGGCATTGATCGGCTCGGCAGTGCTGGGCATTACCGGCACCTGGGCGGTTGGCCGTGTCGCCGGACTGGTGGGCGACATGTATGACAAGCAGCTGTCCACCATCGTTACCGTGGCGGATGCCAATGTGCGACTGGTCAATTACCAAAACACCTTGCAAGGTATCGCGGTCGAAGCCGATGCCGAGGCGCGCAAAAAACTCCTCACACAGCTCGACGACAATGAAAAAGCCCTGCTCGAACTCATCGGCAAATACAAACAAACCGAGCTGACCGAAAAGGAGCTTGGCGCGATTGACGAGTTTGAGGGCACCTGGTTTGCCTATAAGGCCACCGTCAAGGAGGTGCTCGACGCCAGCGCCAGCGGCGAGCGCGATGCCGCCATTGACGTCATGGGCCTGGTCGCAAAACCCACCTATGACTCGGCGGCAGAAAACCTCGCGCGCATCGTCGAGATCAACCGTGCTGCGGCGCAGGAAAGTTTTGCGCAATCCCAGCAACTCGCGGCCCGCATCAAGGTCGCGCAAATTCTCATGGCCGGCTTTGTCGCGATCACCGGACTGATACTCGGCGCCATTGTCGCGCGGGGAATTTTCGGGCCCTTGCACATCGCGGCCAATGCCATGCAGCGCATCGGTGCAGGTGACTTGAATGGCACCATCACCGTTGAATCACACGACGAGATAGGCGCCATGATGCAGTCGCTGATCGATATGCAAACCCGTCTGTCGGAAACCCTGCGCCTGATCATGCGCACCGCCACGCAGGTCTCGGAAGCTGCCAACGCCATGGTCATGGGCACACAAAGCGTTGCCCAGAGCAGCCAGGAACAAGTTCAGGCGGCAGCGCGCACAACTACGACGGTGAATGACCTCGTCCGCTCCATCGAAGAAGCGGCGCAATACTCGCAACACGCCAGCGCGCGCGTAAGCGAAGCGGGCGAGCGCGCCGAGCAGGGTAGCAGCGAGGTATCCTCCACCGCCAGCGGGGTCGCGGCGGTGAGCACGCGCGTCAGCGAAGCGTCGGCGCAAGTGCATTTGCTGTCGTCTAAAGCCGACCACATCAGCGATGTCGTTGCGGTGATTCGCGAGGTGGCCGAGCAAACCAACTTGCTCGCGCTCAATGCCGCGATTGAGGCGGCTCGCGCGGGCGAACAAGGCCGCGGCTTCGCGGTAGTGGCCGATGAAGTGCGCAAACTCGCCGAACGCACCACCCAGTCAACCGGTGAAATCCAGCAGATGGCCAACGATATCCAGCAAAGCGTCGGCGAAATCGTGCATTACATCGATGGCAGCCTGAACACCGTCAGCGACATCAGCAGCGCCGCGGCGAAAGCCAATCAAGCCATGGACCAAATTCGCGTGGCAACGGGCACGGTGCTCGCCGACGTCAGCCATATCGCCAACGCGCTGGATAACCAACGCTCAGCGAGCCAGGTGGTCATGTCCAACATCACGCAATTGGGCACCATGTCGGAAGAAAACGACAACGCCGTAGCGCAGATCTTCATGACCGCCTCGGCACTGGCGAGTATTGCGACGGAACTGCAGCAGGCAAGTACCCGGTTTCGGATTAACTGACACGCCTACTCACTTCACACTCACAACCAGCCCGAAAAGTCAGCCGCCATGGGACGGCGCAAAACCGCTTACTCGGCTGACGTCGGGCGCTACTAGCGTTCGAAGTGGTAACGCACGCGCTCTTCGAGCAGAGCCTTGGCTTCGGCCTCGCCACCACCAGCCAAACGCTTGTGAATGCTCTCCGCCATGCTCCAGAAAACCGCCATGACCGTGGGATCAAAATGGGTGCCGGTATCACGTTTGAGAATGGCCATCACCTCGGCAAACGCCATCGGCTCTTTGTAGGGGCGCTTCGAGCAGAGCGCATCAAACACGTCTGCCACGGCAAAAATGCGCGCCGCCAAGGGAATGGCCTCTCCGGCTAGCTGGCGCGGATAACCCGTGCCGTTCCACTTTTCGTGGTGGCCGGCGACTACCGCATTGGCGCCATCCAGCCAGCCCATGCCAGTGACAATCTCTTCACCTTGCTGCACGTGCGTGCGCATGATGGTGAACTCGTCGTTATCGAGCTTTCCCGGCTTGAGCAAAATGGCGTCAGGAATGCCGATCTTGCCCACGTCGTGCAAAAAACTGCCAGCAATCAGCGCTTGCATGTCAGCGCCTGCGATGCCCATTTTTTCACCAATGGTGGCGGCAATCCAGGCCACACGGTAATTGTGCGCGCCGGTATCGGAATCGCGCTTGGCAATAGCGCGACCCAGCGCCTCCATCATGGAGATGTGCGAATCGAGCACCTCGCGCGTCTTGCGCTCGTTTTCCGAGGAGAGATGCACCACCACCGGATACAACACCGCGCCACAGACCAAGGCCGCTAGGGCAGCCAGCGCCGCTGCCGTCAGGGAGCTGACAAACATTTGCTGGCGCTGCCATTCCGGCACCACGCGCACCCCTTCAAAATAGCCGGTAATGGGCAAGCTCATATCGGTTTCAGAGTTACGCAAGGGCACAAACACGCGCATGATCCAGCGCTGGTCGGGCAACTTCAGCGACTCATACGATGAAGTCTGATAATTCGGTGCGCCGTGCTTGGGCAGAAAGTCCTCCACCGCGACCCCCTCTGGTGTCATCGACTCGGCCAGCTTTTTGCCATGACGGTCATAGATTTCCGCAATATCAAACAGGCCAGCAGAAATTGTCGCGGCAGCTTGTTCTGCGTGTTTCAGAGCATCGGGGCCGGCCAGTTCAATCGCATCCATGTGATGCAACAGGCTGCCAGACTCGTCCATAGCAAGCGCTACCACGCTGTCCTCGGCTTGTTCGCGCGCGATGTACCAGGCCAAGGGGCTGGCAATCAAGGTCAGGGCGGCGCTGATCGCGGCAATGCGCAGCGCCGCTAATCGTCGAAAATTATTCATCGGCTGAGTTTGGGACATTAGGCTTAACCTTGGCTTAAGCTCGGCTGAATGCCGGCTTAGGGATGGCGGAATGTGCGCCGAGCGACACTACTTAACCGCCAGCCGATAAACCGCCAAGGAACCGAGAAAATTGTGCTCGTCGGTCACCAGCGCACCCTGCTCATCGAGCACCTGCCGCTCGCGTATCACCAAGCCCATGTGCGCACACAAGGCTTCAAAGTCGAGCAGAGTAAAAAAGCGCAGGTTAGGAGTATTGAACCACTCATAGGGCAGATCTTCCGATACCGGCATGCGCCCGGCCATAACCGCCATGCGATTTTTCCAGTAGGCAAAGTTCGGGAACGACACGACGGCTTCACGCCCCACACGCAACATTTCACGCAGGATGCTTTCAGTATGCCGTACCGCCTGCAAGGTGCGCGAGAGCACCACATGATCGAAGGTGCGATCACCAATGCCCGCCAAGCCCTGCTCCAGATCTGACTGAATCACGTTCATGCCCCGATTCACCGCAGCAAGAACGGCGCTGTCTTCCAACTCGATACCGTAGCCAATGGCACCACGCTGATCGATCAATAACTGCAGCAAGGTGCCATCGCCGCAACCGAGATCAAGCACACGCTCGCCGGGCTGCACCCAGCCAGCGATCACGCCAAAATCGGCGCGTCCGAGTTCTTTACCGCCGGCGCCGGTCACCCTGTCACCTTGTTCATAGTGTCACCCGTTTCAAGAAAGCCGCGACCAACGCGTGATAGTAGCGATCATCCATGAGGAAAGAGTCGTGTCCGTGCGGACAATCGATTTCGGCGTAGGCGACCGTTTGGCCATTTTTCACCAAGGCATTGACGATCTCGCGCGAGCGCGCGGCAGAAAAACGCCAGTCCGTGGTGAATGAGGCAACAAAGAACTTGGCCTGTGCCACTTTCAAGGCCGCCGCCAGATCACCGCCGGTATGGCGTGCCGGATCAAAATAGTCCAGTGCCTTGGTCATGCGCAAATAGGTATCGGCATCAAACCAGCTGGCGAACTTGTCGCCCTGATGCCGCAGATAAGATTCGATCTCGAACTCCACATCGAAGCCGTAACGGTACTCCCCAAACTTCAAGCGCCGGCCAAACTTATCAGCCATCTGGTCGTCGGACAAATAGGTGATGTGGCCAAGCATGCGTGCCAGTCGCAGCCCACGCTCTGGGCGCTTGCCCAAGGCGTAATCCGGGTCAGACAAAATGGCCTGGCGCGCCACTTCATTAAACGCAATATTTTCGGCCGAGAGCTTGGGCGCAGAAGCAATCACCAAAGCATGACGCACCCGCTCGGGGTATTGAATCGTCCATTGCAAGGCCTGCATGCCACCCAAACTGCCGCCAATAATGGCCGCCCATTGCTCAATCCCCAAGTGGTCGGCCAGGCGGGCATGACTGGTGACCCAATCTTCCACGGTAACAACAGGGAAGTCCGCACCCCACGGCTTACCCGTCGCCGGGTTGATGCTAGACGGCCCCGTCGAACCATGACAGCCCCCGAGATTATTCACTCCCACCACGAAGAAGCGGTCGGTGTCCAGTGGTCGCCCCGGGCCAACAATGTTGTCCCACCAGCCGATACTGCCGTCGGCATACTCCCCCGCCACATGGTGATGGCCAGACAAAGCATGACAGACCAGAATGGCATTGGACTTGGCCGCATTGAGCGTGCCGTAGGTCTCGATCATCAGATCGTAATGACTGAGTGTGTGGCCGTCTTGCAGGGCCAGCGGCTGGGCAAAGTGGATACGCTGCGGGCTGACGCTGCCTACGCCGCCGTCGTTCATTAACGGCGCGCTCATAGCTTATCCACCAGCTCGCGAATGCGTTCAGGATCATCAAGCTTGAGGATCTTCGCGACGCGGGTGTTCAGTTGTTCGGTATCGGACATCACCACTTGTTGTTTCACTTCCAGAAGCTGCGCGGGATGCATGGAAAAATTGCGCAAACCCATGCCCAGCAACAACTTGGTCATAACCGGATCACCCGCCATTTCGCCGCAGACGCTAACGGGAATTTCAGCGCGGGTAGCAGTCTGAATCGTATGCGAAATCAAGCGCAATACCGCCGGGTGTATCGGGTCATAGAGGTGCGCCACGCTGCCATCGGTGCGGTCGATCGCCAAGGTGTACTGGATCAAATCGTTAGTGCCAATAGACAGAAAATCGAGATTGGCCAGGAAAGGGCCGAGGGCCAGCGCCGCGGCTGGAATCTCGATCATGCCGCCAACAGCAATATTTTCGTCAAACTTGTGGCGTGACGACCGCAGCTGCGCCTTGGCCTGCTCGATCATGGCCAGCGTTTGCTCAATCTCGCGCGCATGAGCGAGCATAGGGATCAATAGCTTGATCGGGCCATGGTAAGCCGCACGCAAAATCGCGCGCAACTGGGTAAGAAAAATCTGTGGCTCGGCGAGGCAATAACGAATGGCGCGCAAGCCCAAGGCCGGGTTCGGTGAGCTGCGTTCAACCCGCCCGGTCAGCGCCCGCGCCTCCTTGTCGGCGCCAATATCAAGGCTGCGGATCGTAATCGGCTTGCCACCCAAGGCTTTCACCACGCCGCGATAGGCCTCGAACTGTTCTTCTTCGTCGGGCAGATCATCGCGATTCATGAACAGAAATTCGGTACGGTACAAGCCGACACCGTCGGCGCCCACCTCGCGCACTTGTTCAATATCCTGCGGCAACTCGATATTGGCGTGCAGAGCAACGTCTACGTCATCAATGGTCCGCGCCTTGGTTGTACGCAGGCGCTTGAGCTTGCTGCGCTCCAGCTCGCGTTCGCTGCGCTTGAGCCGATATTCGTCAAGAATGCGCTCATCCGGGTCCACAATCAGCACGCCGCGCGTGCCGTCGACGATCAGCAAGTCGTCGTCCTGAATCAGCGGCCGCGCATGCTGCATGCCCACCACCGCAGGGATCGCCAGAGAACGCGCGACAATCGCCGTATGCGAGGTGGCACCGCCCAGATCGGTCACAAAGCCGGCAATGCGCAAGGTCTTGAACTGAATGGTATCGGCGGGTGATAAATCGTGCGCGACGACAATCAGCTCGTCGTCCTTGTCGGTAGTTTTGCGCCGCACCACCTTGCGCGGTTTGTCCTGCAACACCTTGAGCACGCGCTCGACCACTTGTACTACGTCGTGCTTGCGCTCGCGCAGGTAAGGATCGTCGAATTCATCGAACTGAGCCACCAGCGTGTCCATCTGCTGCACCAAGGCCCATTCGGCATTGCAACGGCGCTCGTCAATCAGGTTGCGCGCACCTTCCATGAGCATCGGGTCTTCGAGAATCATCGCGTGCAGATCAACGAAGGCAGCGAGGTCTGCCGGTGCGCCGGGCACGCTGGCCTCTTCGTGCAGAGCCTCCATCTCTTTGGTGACGACCGCAATCGCCTTATCCAGACGCGCCAGCTCGCCGGGAATATCGCGCTCGCGCAACTGCTGCTGCGCCACCTCCAGCGTCGCATGCGAAATGAGATGCGCCCGGCCAATGGCAATGCCATTGGAAACCGCCAGGCCGTAGAGCGAAAAGCTCACTCGTCCTCTCCAAATCGGCCAGCAATCAGTTCCAGCAAAGCCTTCAAGGCCTCCTCGTCACGCTCACCTGCGGTATCGACGACCACCGTTGAGCCTTTGCCTGCGGCCAGCATCATCACGCCCATGATGCTCTTGGCATTGATGCGGCGCGTGCCCTTCTCCATCCACACCTCACAGGGAAAGGAGCCAGCCAGCTGCGTCAGTTTGGCCGACGCACGCGCGTGCAAGCCGAGTTTGTTTACGATTTGTGCGTCAGCTCTGGGCATGATTAGTGTTTGAGCAAATTGAGAACACCATCGCGGCCACCGGAGACAGCTTTGGCAAGCAGCGTGGACATATCTTTGTCGCGGTAGGTCAAGGCCCGCAACAACATGGGCAGATTGACACCGGCAACCCCTTCGATACGACCGGGTTCGAGCAGTTTCATGGCGATGTTTGACGGCGTAGCGCCAAAGACATCGGTCAGCACCAGCACGCCCTGGCCCTTATCGACCCAACTCACCATCTCGCGGGCTTGAGGCAGCAGGTCGAGCGGATCGTCCTGAAGCGCAACGCCAAGCTGGGCGATCTGGGCGGGCCGCTTGTTCAGCACATGACACGCGCACTGAATCAGCGACTCGCCATAGGTAGTGTGGGTAACGAGAAAAATTCCGATCATGGCCCGATTGTAACGGGCAGTGCCGCCCGCTGCATTACCGGTTTGTTACAGTTGCACTGGCCCACGCCACGAAAGCTTATTCCCTCACCACCAGCCGAATGTCCGGTGCTTCAACGGTGATGCGTGATTTCATTGCCGGGGTGACTTCCACCAGCCCGGTCGCACCAACTTTCATGACCGCAGCGATACCCAGCCGCAGCACCACTTCACGCCATTGCTTGCCGGCGATAAAGACCGGCTTCGACCAGGCATCGGAACGCGCTCCCGCTTCGGTTCCTGGCGGGATCAGCACGGTCACCGATTGGGTGCCATAGGCTGGCCGCCCCGTACGTGGGTCGAGTACATGAAAGTAGCGTTTTCCATCCAGCTCAAAAAAACGGTGATAGTCGCCAGACGTGCCAATCGCCTCGCCGTCATGCAGATCAAGCGAGGCCAGCGGCACCCCGCCAACTTTCTCCGGGCGTGGGTGCTGAATGCCGACGCGCCAGGGTTTGCCCTCCTTGCTGCCTAGGGCAAGAATGTTGCCGCCAATGTTAATTAACGCATTGTTGATGCCCTGCGCTTTCAGGATAGCCGCGGCGCGATCGAGTGCGACACCTTTCAGGTAGCCGCCAAAGTCCAGCGCAACACTGCGGTTGCGGCTGGTCACGATATTGTCTTTGACCATCAAATCAGCCATCAATGGCTGCCTGGCCACCAGCGCATCCAGCGTGCTGCTGCGCGGCAGTTCTGTTACGGGTGTGTCACGCTGAAATCCCCACGCGGCTATGAGTTGGCCGATAGCCGGGTTGAACAGCTGATCTCCTGCCCTGGCAAGCGTTTGCGCCTGGCGGATATAGCCGGCAAGCTCGGCGGAGACGGGCGCGGGCTTGCCAGCGGCAATCGCAGCGTTCAGCGCAGTCAGCTCCGACTCTTGCCAGGCGTGATAAGTCCGATGCAGGCGATCAAATTCACGCAAGACCTCAGCGCCGGCGGCAGCGGCTTGCTCAGATTTTTCGCCAACAATCAGCAGTTCGATGCGCGTGCCAAAAACATAGCTTTCTTGTCGCCACGGTTCAACGTGGCCAAGACCACACGCCGACACGAGCACAGCGGCGAGCGCCGCCAGGCATAGCCTCAGGTAGCTTCGCCTGCGCACAAGCGCTCCAGCGCATCGACCACGCGATTGGCAACCGAGAAACCACTTTGTTGCGCAATCTCGACAAAACAGGTGGGGCTGGTGACATTGATTTCGGTGAGCTTGTCGCCAATCACATCGAGGCCAACAATCAACAGGCCGCGCGCCCACAATATCGGCGCCAGCGTCTGTGCAATCGCCCGATCGGCGTCACTCAGCGGCTGCGCCACGCCCTTGCCACCCGCCGCCAGATTGCCGCGCAGATCGCCGCCTTGAGGAATGCGTGCCAGACAATAGGGCATGACTTCACCGGCAATGAGCAGAATGCGTTTGTCACCGGCCGTTATCGCCGGCACATAGCGCTGCACCATGACGCTGCGCGTACCCAGCGCCGTGACGGTCTCGACAATGACATTACGATTGGGTTCGTCATGGCGGATGCGGAACACGCCGGCACCGCCCATGCCATCGAGCGGTTTGATCACGACATCGCCAAACTCGTCAATGAAGGCTTGAATATCCGCCGCGTCGCGTGCCACCAGGGTAGTGGGCGCGAACTGAGGAAACTCGCAGATCGCGACTTTTTCCGAATGATCGCGAATCGCCGCCGGGCGGTTGAAAATGCGCGCGCCCTGCGCCTCGGCACGCTGCAACAGCCAGGTGGCGGCGACATACTCCATGTCAAAAGGCGGGTCCTGACGCATCAGCACAGCGGAAAACTCAGCCAGTGTGGCACGGCGCTTTTCACCGCGCGTAAACCACATGACATCTTCGTCGCTGAGGGTGATGCGTTCCGCCACGGCAGTCACCAGCCCATCACGACAAGCCAGTGCATCACGTGTGAACGTCCAGATGCGATGCCCGCGTGCAGCCGCAGCACGCATCATGGCGACGCTGGAGTCCTTGTAAGGCTTCAGCCCATCCAGCGGATCAACGATGAAGGCGAGATCGAGCGCCGCCATCACGCGTCTTTCGGTGCCGTACGCTCCAACTCCAGCGAGGCGGCGAGCAGAGCCAAACGGGCGACCACGCCATAGGCATAAAAACGGTTGGGC
>CAZFSH010000001.1:24502-33757 GCA_964521935.1 uncultured Propionivibrio sp. | reverse complement strand
CTGCTGCGCCATCAGGCCCACATTGGGCACGGTACCCATGGTCTTGGGATCGAAGTTGCCATTCCATTTGCAGAAATTGATCATTTCCTGATAAATGCGGGCGAACGTGCTTTCCGGCATGACCGCTTTGACCTCTTTCAAGCGGCCATCGGCACCCCACATTTTGCCGCCTTGACGAATCATTGCCGGCATGGAGGCATCGACGATGATGTCGTTCGGTGAGTGAAAATTGGTGATGCCTTTCGCGGAGTCGACCATCGCGAGTTCGGGGCGGTGTTCGTGGCAATCATGCAAATCTTTAAGGATTTCATCCCGCTTGGATTCAGGCAAGGTAGCGATTTTGTCGAACAGGTTAACCATGCCGTTATTGACATTGATACCCAACTCGTCAAAGAGCTTGCCATGCTTGGCGAAGGCATCTTTGTAGAAAATCTTGACGCAGTGACCGAAGACGATGGGGTGTGAGACTTTCATCATCGTCGCTTTGACGTGAAGCGAAAACATCACGCCTGTTTTGCGTGCGTCTTCGATTTCCTTTTCGTAAAACTCACAAAGTGCTTTTTTGCTCATGAACATGCTGTCGATCACTTCGCCTGCAAGCAATGACACTTTGGGTTTGAGCACCAGCGTCTTGCCGCTTTTGGTGATCAGTTCCATTTTGACGTCACGCGCTTTATCCAGTGTCATCGACTTTTCACCGTGATAAAAGTCGCCATGGTGCATGTGCGAAACGTGCGTGCGCGAGGCTTGACTCCATTCCGCCATGGAGTGGGGGTTTTTCCTGGCGTAGTTTTTCACCGCCTTCGGTGCGCGGCGATCTGAATTGCCTTCGCGCAGCACGGGATTGACAGCGCTGCCTATGCATTTTCCGTAGCGAAGCTTGATTGCTTTTTCTTCGTCTGTTTTGGGGTCTTCCGGGTAGTTCGGAATTTTGTAACCCTTGGACTGCAACTCGCGGATGCAGGTGATCAGCTGGCCAACCGAGGCACTGATGTTCGGCAGCTTGATGATGTTGGTTTCGGGCAGCAAGGTTCGGCGTCCGAGATCGGCGAGTGTGTTTGGTACTTTTTGTGCGTCGGTTAGGAACTCGGGGAACTCGGCGAGCACACGCGAGGCAACAGAGATGTCGGCTTCCTCTACGTCAATGCCAGCAGGCGCGGTAAAGGCACGAACCACCGGCAAGAATGCGCAGGTTGCCAGCAGCGGTGCTTCGTCGGTGAGGGTGTAAATAATTTTTGATTGCCCTGAACTCATTGTATTGCCTCGTCTGATGTTATTGATTTGTGAGTGACCAAACGGCGTAGGTGAATGGGTGCTGAAAAGGCGCAATAATTGCGGAATCCAGCAACCCGCTTACCGACGGAGCTTGCACAGTAAGTATCCTTGAGCCTGAGGGTGACGTCAATGACGTAGATCAAGAGAGTCCGTATGCGTTGGTGCGTTTGCGTGGCAGTGTTGGCTTGACGTTGCGTAAGGCTCGCTGCGATAAAATCGACTGCTGATTTTGAATTGCATCCATATCCATGCCGGCTACCTTTCCTTCAAACGAGCCAATTGCCGAGTGCATTGCCCGGGCATTGATTGAGGGCTTTGATCGGCACTATCGATTGTTTCAAGAAACGTCTGCTCAAGCGAAGGTGCGTTTTGAACACGCGAGGTGGCTGGAAGGTCAGGACGCGGTTCGAGAGCGCATTCAGTTCTATGACGATAGGGTTCGCGAAACCAGTCATCGTCTGCGTGAGGAATTCGCTGCAGAGAGCTTGGGCGATGAAGTTTGGCAGAACGCCAAATTGCGGTATGTCGGTTTGTTGCTGAATCACAAGCAACCCGAGTTGGCGGAAACATTTTTTAACTCGGTGTTTTGCAAAATCATGCACCGAACCTATTTTCATAACGATTTCATTTTTGTGCGACCTGCTGTGTCGACCGAATATGTCGAGTCACAGCCGCCGACGTATCGCAGTTATTACCCCAGCTCGGGTGGTTTTCGTGCCACGATCGCGCAGGTTTTTATCGACTTTGCCTGGGCATTGGAGTTCGTGGATCTGCAACGTGATGTTAATTACGTATATCAGGCCATGCTCGAGCATGTGGGGGCATTACCCGCGCGCGAGGCGAACTTTCAGATTCAGGTGCTCAATTCGGCCTTCTATCGAAACAAGGCGGCTTACGTCATCGGCAAGGTGATCAACGGCCCGGCGGAGTATCCATTTGCCATACCCGTACTGCATGATGAGAGTGGCCGTCTGGTACTTGATACCGTGATTCTTGAGCCGGGTCGCATCGCCTTGTTGTTCTCGTTGTCGCGAGCATATTTCATGGTTGATATGCCCGCGCCCTCGGCATATGTGCAGTTTTTGCGCTCGATCATGCCGAACAAACCGCGTTCGGAGCTTTACACCATGCTTGGCTTGGGCAAGCAGGGCAAGACGATGTTTTTTCGCGATCTGATGTATCACCTGCATCACTCTAAAGACGAGTTCGTGATCGCTCCCGGCATTCGGGGTTTGGTCATGTTGGTCTTTACCTTACCGTCGTACCCTTACGTGTTCAAGATCATTAAAGATGTTTTTGGCGCGAGCAAAGAGGTCGATCATGAAACGGTGCGGCGCAAGTATCAGCTTGTGAAAAATGTCGACCGGGTCGGGCGCATGGCTGACACCCTGGAGTTTTCTAATGCGGCACTGCCACGAAACCGGTTTTCGTCAGAATTGATTGAGGAGTTGTATAAGCTTGCACCGTCGGTGATAGAAGAAGATGGTGATGACCTCATCATCAAACATCTCTACATTGAGCGTCGAATGGCGCCGCTCAATATGTATTTGGAGAAAGCCGAAAAGGAAGGTCGTAGTGAGGACGTTGAGCATGTGGTTCGCGAGTACGGCAACGCGATCCGGGAACTGGCTATTGCCAATATTTTTCCTGGCGACATGCTCTGGAAAAACTTCGGTGTCACGCGCTATGGTCGGGTAGTTTTTTATGACTATGACGAAATCGAATACATGACGGACTGCACATTTCGGCGAATTCCTCCTGCGCCTGACTATGAGACTGAAATGTCCGGTGAGGTATGGTACCCGGTGAAAAAAAATGACGTATTCCCGGAGGAGTTTGGAACGTTTTTGCTTGTCTCCGAGGCGATTCGCCGTGCATTTATGACCTATCACGCAGAGTTGCTTGATGCCGATTTCTGGAAGCGTGTTCAAGAGGAGATACGCCGCGGCGTAGTGAAGGATTTTTTTCCTTACCCGGAATCTTTGCGCTTTGTGACTAGGTATAGCGTGGGGAAGGTCAATTGACTCGGGTAATTTTGTTTAATAAGCCCAATGGTGTGCTCACGCAATTTACTGCGGAGGGTGAGCACCGCACCTTGAAAGACTTCATCGATGTGCCGGCCGTTTATCCAGCTGGCCGATTGGATGCCGATTCTGAAGGCTTGGTTGTACTGACGGATGATGGCGCCATGCAGGCACGTATTAGTCATCCGCGTCACAAGATGACCAAAATATATTGGGCGCAGGTCGAAGGCGTGGCGGAGCGTACGTCGCTTCAGGCGCTCCAGTCTGGCGTTGATCTGGGGGATTTTGTTACGGCACCGTGTCGGGTTTCGGTCATCGATGAGCCGGCAGTACTTTGGCCGCGTACTCCGCCTATACGCTATCGTGCGGCTATTCCGACGAGTTGGCTTCAGCTGGAGCTAAAAGAAGGTAAAAATCGGCAAGTTCGTCGAATGACCGCAAAAGTTGGGTTGCCTACCTTGCGTCTGGTGCGCTGGGCGGTCGGCCAATGGACGTTGCAGGGTTTGCGGCCGGGCGAGTGGCGGTTTTGCCAATCCGATGAATTGTGACTGTGTTGAGAGTGTTTTGATGAAAGCGTGTTAATTGTGGCTAACTTTAAAAACTATTTGTTTTTGAACGTGTTGTGGTGCGCCAGCATGGCCTGGGCGGAACCCAGTTTCCCGGTTACCGAATTGACGGTCGGCATGTATCGCGTTGAGGCGGAAGTTGCGGCAACCCCGGAAACTAGAGAGTTTGGGCTGATGCGCCGGCAGAGCATGACCCAAAATCACGGCATGGTTTTTGTGTTTCCCCAGTTGCAACAGCACTGTATGTGGATGCGTAACACGCTTTTGCCGCTATCGGTTGCGTTTATGGATGACAAGGGCGTTATTCTGAATATCGAAGACATGCAGCCGCAAACCGACGATAACCATTGTGCGGCCAGCCCAGCGCGTTATGCACTGGAAATGAATCTGGGCTGGTTCAAATCCCGTGGTTTCAAGCCCGGAACAGCCATTGTCGGGGTGGATCGCTTGCGCCAAGTCCGGTAATTCCGGGAATAGCGGTGCCGGTGACATCGGTACCGCGAATCTCGTAGGCGATATTTGCCTTAATTCGGCAGACACTTGCGTGAACGTGTGCTTTGCGCTGGTGTAGAGGCGGGAAAACCCGCGTGGCTGAGCTAAAATGCGCGGCTTTGCAATTTCCCGGTTCGGGAAATGCGCGAGTTTTATTACGGAGAGTCCCAAATGGCCATTGAACGCACCCTGTCTATCATCAAGCCCGATGCTGTCGCTAAAAATGTGATTGGCAAAATTTATTCTCGCTTCGAGACCAATGGTCTGAAGATCATTGCTGCCCGCATGGTTCAGCTGTCGCAGCAAGAAGCCGAAGGCTTCTACGCCGTGCATAAAGAGCGCCCCTTCTTCAAGGATCTGGTGAACTTCATGATTTCTGGCCCAGTCATGATTCAGGTGCTCGAAGGCGAAGGCGCTATTCTTAAAAATCGTGATCTGATGGGCGCTACCGATCCGAAGAAGGCTGCTCCCGGCACGATTCGCGCCGACTTCGCTGACAGCATTGATGCCAATGCCGTGCACGGTTCCGATGCCGCAGAAACTGCAGCAGTTGAAATTGCGTACTTTTTCCCGGCGCTGAACGTTTACAGCCGCTAAGGACGTGGAACCTGTCAATCTCCTCGATTTTGATGCCAACGCCCTGACAGCCTGGTGTGGTGCGAAGGGCGAAAAGCCCTTTCGTGCCCGGCAGGTGTTGCGCTGGATGCATCGTAATGGGGAGGCTGACTTCGCCGCAATGAGCGACTTGGCTCGCTCATTGCGCGAAAAGCTCAGTGTCGAAGCCGTCATCGCGGCACCGGCATTGATTAGCGATAAGCGCGCCGAAGACGGTACACGTAAGTTTCTCTTCGATGTTGGCGCGGGTAATGCCGTTGAAACGGTGATGATCCCGGAAGAAGGGCGTCGCACCTTGTGCGTCTCATCGCAAGCGGGATGTGCTTTGGCCTGTACTTTTTGTTCGACGGGCCGGCAAGGCTTCAATCGTAATTTATCCGTTGGTGAAATCATCGGGCAGCTATGGACGGCCAGTCGTTTATTGCGTGCCGAATGGGCGGATACCGAGATGCCTGACCACGCCATCACCAATGTGGTGATGATGGGCATGGGGGAGCCCCTAACCAACTTTGATAACCTGATTCCGGCGTTGCGTCTGATGCTTGATGACAACGCTTATGGCTTGTCTCGGCGTCGCGTTACCGTGTCGACCTCGGGTATTGTGCCGGCGATGGATCGGCTTGCCCAAGAGTGTCCGGTCGCACTGGCCGTTTCACTGCATGCACCGACCAATGCCTTGCGCGACAAGTTGGTCCCGATTAACCAAAAATATCCGCTCGCTGACTTGATGGCGGCGTGTCGCCGCTATCTGCGCTATGCTCCCCGTGATTTCGTCACGTTTGAGTATGTGATGCTGGCGGGAGTTAATGATTCCTTGACGGATGCCCATACCTTGGTTGAACTGGTGCGCGATGTACCGTGCAAGTTCAACCTGATTCCATTCAATCCGTTCCCGAACTCCGGTTTTACTTGCTCATCCCGCGATCAGGTAAAACGTTTTGCCGATGTGTTGATGCAAGCTGGCATCGTCACCACGACGCGTAAAACGCGCGGTGATGATATCGATGCAGCGTGTGGTCAATTGGCAGGCCAGGTGCGTGATCGTTCACGCCGTACCGAGACGCTGACGAAAAGCTTGCTGCCTTTTGGTTCGGTTGCTGAAAAAACTTCTCAATCGATACAGGTGAAACGCTGATGAAATTTCGACGCTTGCCGGGTCTTTCGGAGATATTTGGTCTGTTTGTTGTGTTGAGTACGCTGTCGGCGTGCACCACAACAGGCAGTCCGATGGAGACGACTGTGTCGCCGCAGCAAGCGGCTTCGGCCGCCGCACCATCTAATCCAGCAATGGAACGGGCCAAAGTGCATACCGAGCTTGGGTCCTTGTATATGCATGAGGGTCGCTATGCGGTCGCTCTTGAAGAAGGCAAGATTGCCTTGGCGGCGGACGCTTCTTATGCGCCAGCCTACAATCTGCTTGCTCTGACCAATATGGCCTTGGGCGACATGCGTCTTGCGGCAGACTATTTTGAGCGAGCCTTGCGACTTGCTTCGGGAGATCCGGAGATTAGCAATAATTACGGATGGTTTTTGTGTCAGACCGGCAAGGAAAAGCAGTCCGTCGATTATTTTTTACGGGCGGCACGTAACCCGCTCTATGCCACGCCGACCAAGGCTTATACCAATCTCGGCATTTGTCAGAGTCGTATTAATGAGTTTGCTGAGGCCGAGGCCAATTTGATGATGGCGTTTCGTCTGGCGCCAACTAACACCCTGGCGCTTTACTGGCTAAGTCAAACGGCTTACCGGCAAAATCATTTGGCTGAAGCCAAGCAGTGGATGCTTGAACTGGAGCGCCAAATCGAACTGACGAGCGAAGCCACTTGGCTGGCTTTGCGTATTGAACGCAAACTGGGCAATCGTGAGGCAGAGGCGCGTTATTCCGCGCAATTGCGCCGGCGGTTTACCGGTACCCCAGAGTTGCAAAAATTGCTTCGTGGAGATTTCGAGTGAACGAGTCACCCCCCTTGAACGATAACGATGCAGAGCTTTCCCCTGCATCGTCAATCTCTGACGCTGTACCGCTATCGGTAGCTAAAACGCCGGGGCAGATTTTGCGTGAGGCGCGGGAAGCGCGCGGCTTGTCGATCGAAGAGGTTGCTGATGTGCTGCGCTTTAGCGAGCGGCAGATCGCTGGTATCGAACAGGATGACTATCAGTCCTTGCCCGGGACTACACTGGTGCGCGGGTTTTTGCGTGGATATGCGAAGTTCTTGCGTATCGATGCCACTCCGTTGCTGGCGCAACTGGATGCTGCAGTTCCGACTGAACTGGCGGATGTGCGTCCGCCAGGCAATTTTGGTGCGGCTGGTGATTCAATGTCGCCGGAGCCCATGTCGCCAAAGCTGCCATTGATTTTTCTTGCGGTTATTCTGCTGGTTTTGGCGGGCGCGTATTGGTTTATTCAGTCAGACCAAGCGGCTATTCCTGTCCCTGCAACCGACACGGTTGCTGTCGCATCTGAATCCCTGACTCAGACACCTGCTGCCGAGGCTTCGGTGGCGGCGATGGCCAATGCTGGTTCGGCTGACGCAGCTACCGGCTCTCCGGCACAATTGGTGGCTGGTGGTACGGAGTCTGTTAGTCCGGCTACTGACGCTCTGGCTGCGCCGCCCCCCGGTCTTGTGGTCGAGTTTGATGATTTGTCCTGGATAGAAGTGCGCGACGCCAACCAGAACGTTATTTTTGTTGGCGAATACCCCAAAGGAACGCGCCAAGTGGTTGAGGGCAAGGCGCCATTTTCATTGTGGGTCGGGCGGGCATCGGTTGTTCGCGCCAGCTATAAGGGCCAGCCTATCGATATTCGCTCGGGTAGCCGTGAGGACGTTGCGCGGCTTACCGTTCAATAGCGTCAATTGAATAGTAGCGATTTGCTTATGAGTGAAAATTTCGGTGCGCTGAAACCCCGTCGTCTCAGCCGTCAAGCTACGATTGGAAAAGTCAGCCTCGGTGGCACGGCGCCTGTGGTCGTTCAGTCGATGACCAATACCGATACAGCGGATGTTTTCGGCACGGCAATGCAGATCGCCCAGCTCGTGCGCGCTGGCTCAGAGTTGGTACGTATCACCGTGAATACGCGCGAAGCGGCGATGGCTGTTCCGAAAATACGCGAACGCTTAGCGCAATTAAATGTCGATGTGCCCTTGATTGGTGACTTTCATTTCAACGGACACAAGCTGCTTAGCGAGCATCCAGAATGTGCTGAGGCCTTGGCCAAGCTGCGCATCAATCCCGGAAATGTGGGGAAGGGCGCCAAGCGTGACGAGCAGTTCGCGCAGCTGATTGATATTGCCTGTCGTTACGACAAGCCCGTCCGCATAGGCGTGAATTGGGGCAGTCTTGATCAGGCTTTGCTTGCGCGCATCATGGATGAAAACGCTAAACGCACTGAGCCCAAAGATGCAGTGGCCATCATGCGTGAAGCCATGATCACCTCGGCCTTGGAGTCTGCCGCACGCGCTGAAGAGCTTGGCCTGCCCGGTAACTATATTGTGCTGTCGTGCAAAGTCTCTGGCGTGCAGGATTTGATTGGCATTTATTCAGAACTTGCAGCTCGTTGTGATTACCCATTGCATCTTGGTCTGACCGAGGCGGGCATGGGCAGCAAAGGCATCGTGGCATCTAGTGCTGCCATGGGGGTGCTCTTGCAGCAAGGCATTGGCGACACGATACGGGTTTCGCTGACGCCGGAGCCTAACGGCGATCGCACGCGTGAGGTGGTTGTGGCCCAGGAGTTGCTTCAGACCATGGGCTTACGTGCTTTCACGCCTCTGGTGGCTGCATGCCCAGGATGTGGACGTACGACCAGCACGGTTTTTCAGGAGCTGGCTCAGGATATTCAGAGCTATGTGCGTGAGCGCATGCCCGAGTGGCGCGTGCAACGGCTGGGGGTTGAGAACATGACGCTCGCTGTGATGGGCTGTGTCGTCAATGGCCCGGGAGAAAGCAAGCACGCCAATATCGGTATTTCTTTGCCGGGCACCGGTGAAGCGCCGGTCGCTCCCGTCTATGTGGATGGAGAGCGTACGGTAACCTTGCGCGGCGAAAACATCTCTGCAGAGTTCCGCCAGATTATTGATGAGTATGTGGTGCGGACCTACCCGCAGCGCATTGGATAGACGCTGATGAGTCAGACTTTACAAGCCATTCGTGGCATGAATGACATCCTGCCCGGCGAATCCGCCCAGTGGCAGCGCCTTGAAGCCACGGTGCGGGAAGTGCTCGCAGCCTATGGCTATGGTGAAATCCGTCTGCCGCTGGTGGAAAAAACCGAGCTGTTCACC
>CAZFSH010000001.1:15290-24492 GCA_964521935.1 uncultured Propionivibrio sp. | reverse complement strand
TCGTGGCATGAACGACATCCTGCCCGACGATGCTGAGCTGTGGGAACAGTTCGAGGAAGCTATCCGTGACTGGCTGCGCGCTTACGGTTACCGGCCGATTCGCATGCCTATCGTCGAGCCGACGCCGCTGTTTGCGCGTGCCATTGGTGCAGTGACCGATATTGTCGAGAAGGAGATGTACTCCTTCGAGGACTCACTTAATGGCGAATTGCTGACCTTACGCCCCGAAGGCACCGCCTCGTGCGTCCGCGCTGCGTTGCAGCACAACATGCTCTACGATGGCCCCAAAAGATTGTGGTATAGCGGTCCGATGTTTCGTCATGAGCGGCCGCAAAAAGGCCGCTACCGGCAGTTTCATCAGGTAGGTATTGAGGCATTTGGCTATTCCGGTCCAGACATTGACGCCGAGCAGATCGCCATGTGTTCCCGGTTGTGGGATGATCTTGGCCTGACAGGAATACGACTGGAAATTAATTCACTCGGGCAGCCTGACGAGCGGGCAAGCCACCGGGCAGAATTGATTCGTTATTTTGAAGCGCATGCTGATCAGCTTGACGCTGAAGCACAGCGACGCTTGTACAGCAACCCATTGCGCATACTGGACACCAAAAATCCAGCGATGCAGGTTTTGGTGGAAGGTGCGCCTAAACTCGCTGATCACTTGGGCGATGCTTCACGACGGCATTTCGAGGCATTGCAGCAAACCCTCAAGGATTTATCGATTCCCTATCGCATCAATCCGCGTCTGGTGCGTGGTTTGGATTACTACAATCTGACTGTATTTGAATGGATTACCGACGAATTGGGCGCGCAGGGCACGGTGTGCGCTGGCGGTCGTTATGACGGGTTGATCGAGCAGCTTGGCGGGAAGCCAGCGCCCGGTTGTGGATTCGCAATGGGTATGGAGCGGCTTATTGCCTTATGGCGTGACCAGGGTAATCGCTTAAGCACGGTAGCGCCTGACGCCTACTTGGTTCATCAAGGCGAACAAGCCAGCCGTTTCGCTTTTCAAATTGCCGAACAGTTGCGTGATGCTGGCTTCGCTATTCATATGCATGCGGGCGGGGGCAGTTTCAAATCGCAGATGAAGAAAGCCGACGCCTCGGCTGCGCCTGTGGCATTGATCATTGGTGACGATGAAGCCGCGGCTGAAATGGTTACAGTCAAATCGCTGCGTCAGGCTGACCTCGATGCTGGCCACTCAATGAACCAGACAAAAGTGGCGCGCGCCGATTTGGCTGATGCCTTAGGCAATATTCTTTTTTCCGAATAACGAAATAACGATTAGTTAACGAAAGCACAGCATGGCAGCGTACGACCTTGAAGAACAAGAACAACTGGAAGAACTAAAAACGTGGTGGAAGCAACACGGCAATCTGGTCACCACAATCATTCTCGTGGCATCGTTGCTCGTGGCCGCATGGCAGGGCTGGAGCTGGTGGCAGCGTAATACCAGTGCGCAGGCCTCTGCGGTCTATTCACAGTTGCAGCAGGCCGCTAGCCAACATGATGCCAAGCGCGCTCGCGAGTTGGCCGGTATGCTGCTCGATAAATATTCCAACACCGCCTACGCGGCAATGGGGGCGATGGTTTCTGCCAAGGTTCAGGTTGATGCCGGTGATGCAAAAAACGCACGCGCGCAGCTGGAGTGGGTGGTTGCCCATGCCGACGATGCAAGCTGGCGTGACATTGCCAAACTGCGTCTTGCGTCGGTATTGCTTGACGAAGGTTCGTATGATGAGGCGCTTAATGCCATCGCTGGTGAGCCGATCGCTGAACTTAAAGTTCGCCATGCAGAAGTCATGGGTGATATCCGTGCGGCACAGGGCAAGATAGCGGATGCGAAATCGGCGTATGAATCGGCAGTGGCTTTGGTAGAAAAAAATGAGCAGTCTGACGAGTCAGATATCAAGCGCCGTGCAACCGCCTATCGCGAATTGCTCCGCGCCAAAATTGATGGACTGGGTACCGCCACAACACATCCGTCGAGCCCGGTAGACCAACCAACGAAGGAAGCGGACAAAAAATGAAGCGGATGATCGCGCTGGGGCTAGCTAGCCTTAGTTTTAGCCTTGTTGGTTGCTCAACTATCGACAAAATTAACCCGTTTTCTGCCTCGCCGAAAAGCAAGGTCAGTCCGCTGGTGAGCTTGAAGCCGGGTGCGGAGTTGACGCAGCGTTGGCGTGCTGGAGTCGGCTCCTCGGCCACCTATACCTTTACGCCCAGCGTTATTGGGGGCAGCGTTTATGCGGCTTCTGCCGATGGTGCGGTAGCGCGTTTCGATAATGGCAGTGCCGCATGGAAAGTGTCTGTTGGGCAGAAGCTTTCTGGTGGGGTCGGGAGTGATGGCACGCGCGTCGTTGTCGGTACAGCGAAAGGGGAGATCATTACTCTGGACGCTGCGACGGGCAAGGAGTTGTGGCGGGCAAAAACTAGCTCTGAAGTGTTGGCAGCCCCAGTCGTCGCAGATGGTTTGGTTGTAGCTCGCTCCGGGGATGCGCGCATCTTCGGATTTGAAGCGGCGGATGGCAAACGCCGCTGGGTCTACCAGCGCAGTGCGCCTACGCTGACTTTACGCTCAAATGTTGGCGTGATCGTCGGGGGCGGCAAAACTATCGCTGGGTTTCCTGGCGGCAAACTGGTCGCGCTGTCGAATAGCAATGGCGCAGCCTTATGGGAGGCAACGGTCGCGCTGCCTCGTGGCGCGACCGAGTTGGAGCGCGTTACCGACATTACCAGTGAGCCTGTGGTGAGCACTGGTTTGGCTTGCGCGGTGGCGTTTCAGGGTAAGTTGGCCTGCTTTGATCTGGCGAGTGGCAATGGCGTCTGGAGCCGTGACTTTTCGTCAAGCGTCGGTGTTGATGCCGATGACAAGAATATCTATCTCACCGATGATAAAGGCATCGTTAATGCACTTGCCCTGAGCACTGGTGCGACGGTCTGGCGGCAAGATCAACTGAGCGAGCGCGGTGTTGGCAGACCGCTATCGATCGATAAGCGTGTGGCCGTTGCTGACGCGCAAGGTTATGTTCATCTTCTAAGCAAGGAAGATGGTTCTCTGGTTGCTCGTGGCAGCACTGATGGCACGGGCATTCGTGCCGCGATGCGCCAGCTAGCCAATGGTTTGCTCGCGCAAACTGCTGACGGCAATCTTTACTCATTTGACTGGCGCGAATAATCATGAAGCCGACCTTGGTCATTGTCGGACGACCCAACGTCGGCAAATCAACGCTCTTTAATCGTTTAACCAAAACGCGTGACGCGCTCGTTGCGGATCAACCCGGACTGACGCGTGACCGGCATTACGGTCATGGTCGCATGGGGCGCAAGCCTTTTCTGGTGGTTGATACCGGTGGTTTTGAGCCGCAGGCCAAAACAGGCATTGTCCATGAAATGGCACGCCAGGCAGAAGCGGCCATTGCGGAAGCTGATGTCTTGCTCTTCATTGTGGACGCCCGAACCGGGCTTGCACCGCAAGATCGTGTCATTGCTGAACTCTTGCGTCGCAGTGGTCGCCGTGTCGTGCTGGCGGTTAACAAAGCGGAAGGCATGGAGCGGGCCGTGGTCAGCGCCGAGTTTCATGAGCTAGGTTGTGGCGAGCCGTATACGATCTCAGGCGCTCACGGCGAAGGCGTCCGGGAACTGATTGACCTGGCCTTGGCGCCGTTTCCCGATGAAGAGGAAGAAGAACCCGCAACTGGCCCGCGCGTCGCTATCGTTGGGCGACCCAATGTGGGCAAAAGCACCCTGATCAATACTTGGCTTGGCGAGGAGCGTGTCATCGCTTTTGACATGCCGGGCACCACACGTGATGCGATTGAGGTCCCTTTCGAGCGCAATGGTAAGGCTTACACCTTGATCGATACCGCCGGTTTGCGTCGTAAAGGCAAAGTATTTGAAGCCATCGAAAAGTTTTCGGTGGTGAAAACCTTGCAGGCTGTGGAGCAAAGCAATGTGGTGGTATTGATGGTGGATGCGTCGCAAGACATCTCCGATCAAGACGCGCACATTGCGGGTTTTGTGATTGAAGCCGGGCGCGCGCTGGTACTGGCGGTCAATAAGTGGGATGCGATTGACACGTATCGCCGTGAAGTCATCAAGACAGAGATCGCGCGCAAGCTGAACTTTTTAGGTTTCGCCCGCAGCCACTTTGTCTCGGCAATCAAGGGGCAGGGCGTAGGCGCCATTTTGGGCTCGGTCGATAAAGCCTATGCCGCGGCGATGGCTAAGTTGCCGACGCCGAAATTGACGCGTGCCTTGATTGCCGCCGTGGATAAGCAAGCGCCACCGCGACATGGCTTATCGCGTCCGAAACTGCGTTACGCGCACCAAGGCGGCAGTAACCCACCCATCATTGTGGTGCATGGAAATTCCTTGGAGCACATTCCGGCTTCCTATACCCGCTATCTGGAAAACCATTTCCTCGAAACATTTCGTCTTGCGGGTACGCCACTGCGCGTGCAATACAAGACAACCAAGAACCCTTTTGCCGACAAATAGCGACATTTTTGGATGTGCCACACTAAAAAGTCAGTCGCTGTGGCACGGCGTAAGGAAAATGGGCTAAATTGATCATCCAGTAACGAGCTTCAGAGGTAAACCATGAGTAATAAAGGGCAGATGCTACAAGACCCCTTCCTGAATATTCTTCGCCGTGAGCATGTGCCGGTATCGATTTATTTGGTGAATGGCATAAAGTTGCAAGGGCAGATCGAGTCTTTTGATCAATATGTTGTGCTGCTGAAAAATACCGTCACGCAGATGGTTTACAAGCACGCTATTTCGACGGTGGTGCCAGCCCGTCCGGTTAGTTTTACGGATGATGCCGAGTCTCAGTAATTCGCACATTGATTCGCTGAACCATTCACTGCTTTTCATTGTCGGGGCGCTATCGGCCCGCCTTTGGGCGCTTGGGCCAGTATTGATCTCAACGTATGTTTGATCGTCCGGCAAGCGGCGAGTCGGCGCTGCTGGTTCAGTTAGATTTTGGCGAAACGGACAAGGCTGAGCGCCTTGATGAATTCAAACTGCTGGTGAGCAGCGCCGGGGCGACGCCCGTCGGCGTGATTGGCGGCCGGCGGTCTGCGCCAGACCCTGCGCTTTATGCCGGAAAAGGCAAAGTGAGCGAGATTCGTGATGCGGCGCTGGAACTCTGCGCCGATGTGGTTATTTTCAATCATGAATTGTCACCGGGCCAGCAGCGCAATCTTGAGCGCGAACTCTCTTTGCGTGTGGTGGATCGCAATAGCCTGATCCTCGATATTTTTGCCTTGCGTGCCCAAAGTCATGAAGGCAAATTGCAGGTAGAGCTCGCCCAGTTAGAGCACTTAGCGACGCGCTTGGTACGCGGCTGGACGCACCTGGAACGGCAAAAAGGGGGCATCGGCTTGCGCGGCCCTGGCGAAAAGCAGCTTGAAACTGACCGGCGCCTGCTGGGAAAACGCGTCGCCATACTCAAAGAAAAGCTAAAGCAGTTGGGCCGGCAGCGTGCTGTACGGCGCCGTTCACGCGTGCGCCAAAATGTGCTGACGGTTTCCCTCGTCGGCTACACTAACGCCGGAAAAAGCACCTTGTTTAATGCTTTGACCAAAGCGGGTGCTTTCGCCGCTGACCAGCTATTCGCAACACTGGATACGACAACCCGGCGCTTGTTTATAGAGAATGCTGGGCAGATTGTCTTGTCTGATACCGTGGGCTTTGTGCGCGACCTGCCTCACGCGCTGATCGCAGCATTTCATGCGACCCTGGAAGAAACCGTCATGGCCGATGTCTTGCTTCACGTGGTGGATTCTGCAAGTCCCGATCGGGATCAGCAAATAGCGTCGGTGAATCGGGTTTTAGATGAATTGGGGGCTGATCAGGTTCCTCAGGTCATCATCTGGAACAAGATTGATACAACAGCTGTAACGGCGGGAGTTGATCGCGATGACTATGGTAAGATTTCACGCGTTCGTTTGAGTGCGCGTACTGGTGATGGACTACCGTATTTGCGTACATGTTTGGCGGAATTTGCCGAGTTGCACTCTCTGCAATCTTACGGTAAGGAATACAGCGAAACGACCGAGGTAGTTGATGACTCATTGTAGCTACACCCGTAGCTGTCCGTCCCCGGCAAGCCCTTATGCTTGCATTTTTTAATTAGACTTTCATATAAATCCCGTGATAGCAGGAATACTCATGTCGATGAATGACCATGGTTGGGGAAATTCGCCCAACAATGGCAATAAGGGCAAAAACGACGGCCCGCCTGATCTGGAAGAGTTGTGGCGTGATTTCAATCGTCGACTCTCTGGCGCTTTTGGTAAGAAGGGTGGCGGTTCCTCCGGCGGTGGCTTACCGCCATCCCCGGTAAGTTCCGGGCAGATTGGCGGTGGCGTAGCTGTGGTTGCCGGACTGGTCGCACTGCTATGGTTCCTGAGTGGCTATTACATTGTCGATGCTAGCGAACGGGGCGTTGTGCTGCAGTTCGGCCGTTATAAAGAGACGACCGAACCCGGCTTGCGCTGGCGTTTTCCGTGGCCTATCCAAAGCCATGAAATTGTCAACCTCACAGGGGTGCGCACGATTGAGATCGGCTATCGTGGTTCTGAGAAGAACCGGGTGCCTAAAGAAGCATTGATGCTGACGGATGACGAAAACATCGTCAGTGTTCAGTTTGCAGTTCAGTATCTGCTGAAAGACCCACAGCAGTACTTGTTCGCGAATCGTCATCCGGATGATGCCGTCGTCCAGGCATCGGAAACCGCGATTCGTGAAGTGGTTGGCAAGAGCAAGATGGATTTTGTATTGTATGAAGGACGGGACCAGATCGCCGCGACGACCCAAAAATTGATTCAAGATATTCTCGATCGCTACGAGACAGGCATCCAGATTCGCTCGGTCAATATGCAAAGCACTCAGCCCCCCGAGCAGGTGCAGGCCGCGTTTGATGATGCCGTCAAGGCTGGTCAGGATCGTGAGCGGCAGAAAAATGAGGGGCAAGCCTATGCCAATGACGTGGTACCTAAAGCGCAGGGTACGGCTTCACGCTTGATGCAAGAGGCGGATGGCTACCGGCAACGTCTGATTGCCATGGCCGAAGGTGATGCCTCACGCTTCTCGCAGTTGCTCACGGAATATAACCGTGCGCCGGAGGTGACACGCCAGCGACTATATCTGGAAACCATGCAACAGATTTATTCCAACACCAGCAAGGTAATGGTTGACGCCAAAGGTCAGGGCAATCTTTTGTATTTGCCGCTGGATAAATTAATGCAGGCTGCTGCGGCCGCCAGTCCCACCGAACCCGCTGCCGCAGCTGTGGCAGCGCCAACGGCACAACCTGCCGGACCGGCTGCTGCGCCAGTTCCTGAACGGGGCAATCCCCTTGAGCGCGCAGACAGCAATCGATCGCGCGACGGGCTGCGCTCACGTGAGCGAGGAGACCGCTAATGCAACGCTATATTCCCGTCACATTGGCCGCCTTGTTTGCTTTGATCATGACTGCGGCGACGAGTATTTTTACGGTCGATCAGCGTCAATTTGCCATCATCTTCCAGTTGGGGGAGGTGAAGCGCGTGATCACTGAACCAGGCCTGACTTTCAAGTGGCCATTGATTCAAAACGTGCGGATTTTCGACAAGCGAATTCTGACTATGGATTCGCCGGAGCCCGAGCGGTTTTTGACGGCAGAAAAGAAGCCGGTGCTGGTGGACTCCTACATTAAGTGGCGCATCAGCGATGTGGCGCAATACTACATTTCGGTCGCGGGTGATGAGCAGATTGCTCGTACGCGCTTATCGCAGACTATCAACTCGGGTTTACGTGAAGAGTTCGGTAAGCGCACCGTTCATGACGTGGTATCTGGTGAGCGCGATGACATTCGAAGCGAAGTTCAGCGTAAAGCTGACGCCGAATTGCGCACGATTGGTGTGCAGATCGTTGACGTCCGTTTGAAGCGCGTAGATCTGCCGCCCGAGGTCTCGGAGTCGGTCTATCGTCGTATGGAAACCGAGCGTAAGCGGGTAGCTAACGAGTTGCGTTCGCAAGGGTCGGCGGAGGCAGAGAAAATTCGTGCAGACGCCGATCGTCAGCGCGAAGTCATTGTGGCGCAAGCCTATCGCGATGCTCAGAAAATCAAAGGTGAAGGCGATGCGAAGTCGGCTGCCATTTATGGCCGTGCCTTTGGCGAAAATGCAGAGTTTTATGCGTTCTATCGTAGTCTTGAGGCCTATCGCAGTAGCTTTCGCAACAAGTCCGATCTGCTGGTCATTGAGCCGAATTCCGACTTTTTCAAATATTTGAAAAACAGTGGGCGCCCACGTTAATTCCACGCCCACCGGTTATCGTCTGATGAACAAGATTTTTCTTATTGCCTTTGGCTTGATGCTTGTCGTCGAGGGCTTGTTGCCATTTGCTGCGCCCAAGGTCTGGCGTGAAACGTTTCGCCGTGTCACGGAGTTGGCCGATGGTCAGATACGTTTTATCGGTCTCACGTCGGTCGTAGTAGGTGTAGTTTTGCTGACGGTGTTTCAATGATGCGTTGGCTACTTCCGGAAGCGGTGGAGGATGTCCTTCCCGCAGATGCCGCAAAACTCGAACAGCTTCGGCGCCGCTTGCTTGATGATTTTTCTCGTCACGGCTATGACTACGTCATTCCACCGATGCTGGAGTATCTTGAATCCCTACTGACTGGTAGCGGGCGCGACCTTGATCTCCGTACTTTCAAGTTGATGGACCAGTTCAGCGGCAAAAGTCTTGGTTTGCGCGCGGACATGACCCCGCAAGTGGCCCGCATTGACGCCCATCTGCTTAACCGCAACGGCGTGGTGCGCTTGTGTTACTGCGGCAGCGTTGTGCACACCGTGCCCAGTGGTTTTCAAGACACACGTGAGCCCCTGCAGATTGGCGCTGAGATCTATGGCCATGCCGGTCTCGAGGCGGATATCGAGGTGATACGCTTGCTTGCGCGTAGCATGGCAACTTGTGGCTTGTCGGCATCGCGCATCGACTTGGGGCACGTTGGGA
The DNA here is from genome assembly GCA_964521935.1 of uncultured Propionivibrio sp. Taxonomy (GTDB): domain Bacteria; phylum Pseudomonadota; class Gammaproteobacteria; order Burkholderiales; family Rhodocyclaceae; genus JADJEF01. Next base: position 15,486 of record CAZFSH010000001.1, on the reverse strand, counting down.
TATTTCGTGCTTTGGTTCAGCATGGCCAGGTTCCTGATGCTTTGGCGCAAGAGCTCTTTGCCGCCCTGCAAATCAAGGATATTCCCGAACTTCGCGTTTTGACCCAGAGCTTGTCGGCAGAGCTTCGGCACGCATTGCTGGTATTGCCGGAGTTATACGGCGACGCGGCGGTACTGGGTCGTGCCGCAAATGAATT
>CAZFSH010000001.1:0-15190 GCA_964521935.1 uncultured Propionivibrio sp. | reverse complement strand
GCGGAGCGAGGTGCCATTCTGGCGCCGTGGCCCGACGATGACAGTGTGCACGTGGAGGTTGAGCGTTTGCGCTTGGCTGGTGAACGGGTTGTACAGGCATTACCCGGGCATGATGACGATTGGCGAGAGTCCGGATGTGATCGACGTTTGGTTAAACAGGCAAGTGGCTGGGCAATTCACAAGTTTGAGGATGCATGACATGGCAAGAAATGTAGTGGTGGTGGGAACCCAGTGGGGCGATGAAGGCAAGGGTAAGATTGTCGACTGGCTGACGGATCACTCGCAAGGGGTTGTGCGCTTTCAGGGGGGGCACAATGCTGGCCATACGCTGGTTATCAAAGGACAAAAGTACGCGCTGAACCTGGTTCCGTCCGGCATCATGCGTGACGGTGTTGCTTGCTACATTGGCAATGGCGTGGTCCTCAATGCGTCGCATTTGCTTAGCGAAATTGATCGGCTGGAAGCCGGTGGCATTGAAGTCAGCTCACGCTTGAAAGTCAGTCAGGGGTGCCCATTGATTTTGCCCGTCCATCAAGCGCTTGATGTTGCCCGCGAGGTTGCGCGGGGGGGCGACAAGATTGGCACTACCGGCAAGGGGATCGGCCCGGCTTATGAAGACAAGATTGCCCGTCGCGCTTTGCGCGTGCTCGATTTATTTTATCCCGATCGGTTTGCCGAACGTTTGCGCGAGTTGATGGACTACCATAACTTCGTCCTGACCCAGTATCTGAAAGCCGACTCGGTCGACTTTCAGGCAACGCTTGATGGCGTTATGGCCTTGGCTGAGCGCATCCGCCCCATGGTTACTGACGTATCGGCCGCGCTTTATGCGGCGAATCGTGCCGGGCACAATCTCTTGTTTGAAGGTGCGCAAGGTACCTTGCTGGATATTGATCACGGTACCTATCCGTTTGTCACCTCGAGCAACTGTGTTGCAGGTCAGGCGGCAGCCGGATCTGGTGTCGGTCCCGGTATGTTGCATTACGTTTTGGGCATCGTTAAGGCGTACACCACGCGTGTAGGCTCGGGCCCGTTTCCCTCGGAACTGCCTATTGATGACGAAGGAACGGTAGGACATCACCTGTCGACGATTGGTCATGAACGGGGTACGGTGACGGGAAGGGCGCGTCGTTGCGGCTGGTTCGATGCGGCGGCACTTCGCCGCTCTATCCAAATCAATGGTGTTACCGGTATGTGTATCACCAAGCTGGATGTGCTTGATGGCGTTGCGGAAATAAAGTTGTGCGTAGGCTATCGTCTGGATGGTAAGGATGAAGCCTTGCTTCCCTTGGGGGCCGCTGAGGTCAGTCGCTGCGAGCCGGTCTATGAAACGATGTCTGGGTGGCCTGGCAGCACCGTTGGCATTAAAGAGTACGACCAGCTCCCGAAAGCGGCGAGAGAGTACCTCGCACGTATCGAAGAACTGTGTGGAGTGCCCATTGATATGATTTCAACCGGCCCCGACCGCGAAGAAACCATTGTATTGCGGCACCCATTCAAATAACGACGACCCGGTATACGCGAGGGTTCCCGTTGCCAAGCAAAAAGGCGGTCGACAAAAGATCGCCTTTTTGCCATCAGAAGCGAACGCTGGTGTTGGCTCGATTTCAGAGTAGTGGTGCAAATTTTCCGGCGTAACATGCCCCATTACCGCGACAATCATGAGAGTCGGGAATGCTTTGGGAAGATTACGGGAAGCCTTATAGGTCGATGAGTAAGCATCGCAAAAATAATACTTACAAAAGCAAAGGCCGCACATCTCTGCGCGGCCTTACTTTGTTTCTGTTTTCTGAGCAACCCTGCGCTTTTCGCGCATTTGGTATCGGTTACTCAGGTAATACTTGGTGCCCAGGAGAGGACTCGAACCTCCACGGAGTTGCCCCCGCCAGCACCTGAAGCTGGTGCGTCTACCAATTTCGCCACCTGGGCGGTAACAAGAGGCGCGAATTTTATAGGAATCGACTACTTTGTCAAATAAACCAACGAAAAAAATAAAACTCTCAACATTGCGCCGTGCCGACCCGTTTTTGGCGCGCGAACTCGAAAAGTATCCGCACCCCTTGCCCAGTCGCGAATACATCATGCAGATCATGGCGGAGCAGGGGATGCCGCTGGAATTTCAGCGCTTATGTAAGTTGCTTGAGATCGATGAAGTCGAATATGAGCCGTTTCAGCGGCGCCTGGGTGCGATGGCGCGTGATGGACAGATCATGCAAAATCGGCGTGATGCGTGGTTGATTCCTGATCGACTCGATCTGGTGCGTGGCCGGGTTAGCGGCCATCCCGATGGCTATGGATTCTTGATTCCCGAAGAGGCCGGCGATGATCTTTTTTTGTCGGCCAAAGAGATGGCCAAAGTACTTCACGGCGACCGCGCCATTGCACGGGTGATTGGCGTCGACCGCAAAGGTCGGCCTGAGGGAAAGATTGTCGAAGTGACCGAGCGGGCCAATCGTCAGCTTGTCGGGCGTGTCTTTCAAGAGCACGGTGTGTGGTACGTCGTCGCAGAAAATCGTCGCATCAGTCAAGATATTCTGCTTGCGCCGGATACCGCCAAAGGCAAGGCAGCGAAATATGCGCCGGGGCAAGTGGTGATGGTCGAGTTGCTCGAGCAGCCAAGCAAGCATTCGCAGCCTATCGGTAAGGTAATTGAAGTGCTTGGTAGCTATGCCGACCCCGGTATGGAGATTGAAATTGCCTTGCGCAAACATGAGTTGCCGTTTGAGTTTTCCAAAGCGGCGCTAGCGGAAACCAAAAAACTCCCGGACGCTGTCAGAAAGTCTGACTGGAAGGATCGCGAGGACATTACGCAGTTACCTTTGGTGACCATCGATGGTGAAACGGCCCGCGATTTTGATGACGCGGTGTATTGCGAGCGTCAGGGCAAAGGTTTTCGGTTGATAGTAGCTATTGCTGATGTTTCGCACTACATCATTGATGGACAAGCGCTCGATAACGATGCATTCGATCGCGGTAATTCGGTCTATTTCCCGCGCCGTGTGATACCGATGTTGCCGGAAAAGTTGTCCAATGGCTTGTGCTCACTTAATCCTCAGGTCGAGCGTTTGTGCATGGTCTGCGATATGTCCATTGCTGCCAATGGTTCGGTAAAACGTTATCGCTTTTATCCGGCGGTGATGTTTTCTCATGCGCGCTTGACCTATACCGAAGTCGCAGCTGTGCTGTATGACAAGGACGCCAAGGAACGTAAGCGCTTGGCACCGCTTTTGCCACATTTGGAAGCTTTGGATGCCTTGTTTCGACAACTGCAGGTCGCGCGCGAAAAACGCGGTGCTATCGACTTTGAGACCTTGGAAACACGCATGGAGTTTGACGACCAAGGGAAAATTGCCAGCATCGCACCGTATGAGCGCAACGATGCGCACCGGCTTATCGAGGAGTGCATGCTGGCGGCGAACGTCTGCGCGTCGAACTTTCTTGCCGAATCGGAGCATCCGGCGCTTTACCGTGTGCATGAAGGCCCAACGCCGGAGCGCCTGGTCAAACTGCGCGACTTTCTGGGTACCTTCGGGTTGCAATTGGCTGGTGGTGAATCGCCCCAGGCCAAAGACTATGCCAAGTTGTTGGAGCGCATTGGCGACCGCCCAGACAAGCAACTGCTGCAGACCGTCATGCTGCGCTCCTTGCGCCAAGCCATTTACAGCCCAGACAACGTCGGCCATTTCGGCCTCGCTTATGAGCGCTACACGCACTTCACCTCCCCGATCCGTCGATACCCGGACTTGATGGTGCATCGCGCGATAAAGTCAGCGCTTGTGGGACGGCACTATGTACCGAAAGTCGGCTCAGGCGACTGGTCACAGATTGGCTTGCATTGCTCGATGACCGAGCGCCGTGCTGACGATGCCACGCGAGATGTCGAGGCGTGGTTGAAGTGTTTCTACATGCGCGACCGCATTGGTGAGAAGTTTTCCGGCAGTATTTCTGCTGTCGTACCGTTTGGTATTTTCGTTGCGCTGGATGACGTGTATGTCGAGGGACTGGTGCATGTGTCGGAATTGGGGCAGGACTATTTTCATTTTGACGAGGGCGCCCATGCGATGGTTGGGGAGCGGACTAACCGCCGCTACCGGCTGTCCGACAGGGTGAATGTGCAGCTGGTGCGCGTCGATCTCGAGACGAACAAAATTGACTTCCGGCTGGTTTGAGGAGGCTACTGCCGCTGATCAAATTACCTATCATGAAGATAGGGCTAACGTAGAATCCGAGTCTTAGTTTGAGTGGCACATAAGAAAGCCCATCGTGGGCAATGTTTATAAAAAGGATGACGTAAATGTTTACCGGTGTTCTGGATTTGCCTTTGTGGGGCTACATCGTTGCAACTTTGTGCTTGACGCACGTGACCATTGCTTCGGTCACCATTTTTCTTCACCGTCATCAGGCTCATCGGGCTCTGGAACTGGGCCCCATTCCCAGTCACTTTTTTCGTTTCTGGCTTTGGCTGACGACTGGTATGGTCACCAAAGAGTGGGCGGCAGTTCATCGTAAGCACCACGCCAAATGTGAAACCCCAGAAGACCCGCATAGTCCACAGATCTATGGCATCAACAAGGTGCTGTGGACGGGCGTGATGCTCTATGTAAAAGAAGCCCGCAACCAGGAGACGCTTGATCGTTACGGTCACGGTACTCCAGACGATTGGCTGGAGCGCAATATTTATGCGCGTAATTTCAAGTTCGGTATCACATTGTTGCTGGCCATTAACCTTGTGCTATTTGGCGTTGTACCGGGTTTGTTAATCTGGGTGGTGCAAGTGGGTTGGATTCCCTTTTGGGCCGCCGGTGTCATCAATGGCTTGGGGCACTTTTGGGGCTATCGCAACTTTGCCTGTGGCGATGCCTCGACGAACATTTTTCCGTTGGGCATCTTGATTGGTGGTGAGGAACTGCATAACAATCATCACACCTTTGCCACCTCAGCCAAACTGTCGAACAAGTGGTATGAGTTTGATATCGGCTGGGTTTATATCCGTGCGCTTGAAATCTTGGGGATGGCCAAAGTCAAAAAAATCGCGCCGTCAGCCAAGTTTTCGGGGGCGCGCCCTGTCGTTGATCTGGAAACCCTGCAAGCTGTTATTACGCATCGCTATGACGTGCTTGCGCGCTATGTCCGTTCAGCCAAACAAGTCGCCCAAGAAGAGTTGGCGAGAATGCAGATTGATGCCCGCGAGAGTAAGCTGATGAAGCGCATGATCGGCCAGAGCGACGCCGTCACCAGCCAAGCTTTGACTCCGGATATGCGCGAGCGCTTTGCTCAACTCATTAACGCCAGCGAGCGCTTGAAGCAGATTCAGGCCATGCGCGCTGAGCTTGAAGCGCTATGGGCGCGCTCGAGTGCCACACATGAGCAACTGGTCAAGCAACTGCAGGATTGGATGCAGCGCGCTGAAGCCAGTGGTATTCGCCAGTTGGAAGAGTTTTCGCTGAATCTGCGGCGCTACGCGGTCTAGTTGCGAGCGAGGCACTCAACAGCTGGTCCTCGCCATTGCGCGCGGCTCGCGCCGCGCGTACGAAACTTAAGTGCGACGATGTCGCGCAGAATGCCCACATTGCATATTGCGCATTGCTCACTCACTCAGTGCGCCGCGTCCGCCTCCTGCCGTGAGTAATGGGTGTGCTTCATCAGGAGCAACAGCGGGGCGGTTGCTAACAGCAATATGCCAAATACGAGAAATAATTTTTCAAAGGCAATCATGGCCGCCTGCTTGCGCAACATGTTTTCCATGAGCGCTAGCGTTTGCTGGTAGGCCGTTACCTCGCTGGCGCCACGTGAAAGAAAGAGTCCTTTCAGCGCATCAATACGGGCCGCAGTCGCCACCGAAAACTCGCTGACGTGATAGCGTAAGGCATCACGATTTGCTTCCTGGAATTGGGCCAGCAAGGTCGCCGAAATGGCGATGCCCACTGAGCCCCCGAGCTGGCGCAACAGGTTGTAAAGGCCGCTACCAGCGGCGACCTTCTCCGGAGCCAAATTACCCAGCGCCAGGTTGTTGAGCGGGATGAAGACCAATCCGAGACCAATGCCGCGCGTAATCATTGGCCAGAAAAAATCGCTGGCACCCGATTCAGTGGTGAACTGCGCGTGCTGCCACATTGAGTAGCCAAAAATCATGGCGCCGACAATGACGAAGTAGCGTAGATCAAAATTGACCTTGGGCAGCAGCCTGCCCATCATGCCCATGGTCACGCCAGAAGCGATGGCTCCGGGCAAAATGGCCAAACCGGTATCCCATGCACCAAATCCGACTAGCGTTTGGGCATAGACCGGGAACATGAAAATAACGCTGAACATCACCAGCCCTAGCAAAAAAGCCAGCACCAGCGAGACGGCAAATTGTTTATCGGCCATGACGCGCAGGTCGACAATCGGATGTTCATGATTCAACTCATGATGCACGAATGCAATCATGGCGGCCGCGCTGCACAGCGCATAAGCGATGATTTCCCGAGACGCCCACCAGTCGAGTTTTTCCCCGCGCTCGAGCATGGTTTGCAGGCAGCCAATGCTTATCGCAAGTAGGGCGACGCCAAGGAAATCGACTTTTTCAGCCTTTTCGCCAAAACGCGAGTCGGGTACGTACATCAACGCCAGCAACAACGCGATGATGCCAAGCGGAATGTTGATGTAGAAGATCCACGGCCAGGAGGCTGCATCGGTAATGTAGCCGCCCAATGTTGGTCCAAGCATCGGACCGGTCATGATACCCAGGCCAAAAATGGCCATGGCGCTGCCCGACTCTTTGGCGGGAAAAGTTTCGTACAGTACGGCCTGTGCTGTAGAAATTAAGCCACCACCACCCAAGCCCTGCACGATGCGCCAGAACACCAGTCCTTCGAGGGTGGTGGCATTGCCACAAAGAAACGAGGCGCCAGTGAACAGCATGATGGACATAGCGAAGTAGTTACGTCGTCCAAACCAGTTGGCGAGCCAGCTGGAAATGGGCATCACAATTACGTTTGCCACGACATAGCCCGTGGAGACCCATGCCACTTCGTCCAGCGTCGCGCCGAGCGAGCCCATCATGTGGGGCACGGCAACAATGACGATGCTGGTATCCACTAATTCCAGAACGGCAGCCAAGGTTACCGTCAGTGCGATGATGAACCTGGCGCGGTAGATTTCTGCGGGTGTTTCGGCCCGGCGCAGTGCCGGGAGCAGTGCTTTCACGTTATCGGGTATTGATCACGACAACCGCGCTCATGCCCGCCCGTAGCAGGCGCTGCGGATCGTCATTTTGCTTGATGCGAATGCGCACCGGCACACGTTGCACCACCTTGGTGAAGTTGCCGGTGGCGTTATCCGGTGGCAGTAACGCAAAGCGGGCGCCGGTCGCGGGGCTGATCGACTCCACCTCGCCGGTGAAGTGCACGCTCGGGTAGGCATCGACCTCAACGTCAACCGGGTTGCAAATTTTGAGACTGTGCAGATCGGTTTCCTTCAGGTTGGCGGTGATCCAGATGTCGTCAAGTGGCACGATAGACAATAGCGGGTGGCCGGCTGCCACGAGTTGGCCGGCTTCCACATTTTTTGCTGCGATCACGCCGGTGACTGGAGCTACTATGTGCGTATCCGCCAACTGGTTGGCAGCAAGGTCGCGTACGGCGCGAGCGGCTTCCACCTTGGCTTGTGCCGCACTCAGCGCCGAGGTGCTGGCACTGACTTGCTCGCTTGCCGAGAGGGCAGTTTGGCGAATTGACAAGAGCTGTGCCTTGGCGGCGCGTGCGTTGGCTTCGGCCGCATCGAGTGCTTGCGGGGAAGCCATTTTCTTGGCAACAAGTTCGCGTGCGCGATCCAGGTCCTTCTGTGCCTTGTCGGCGTTGGCTTGGGCCTGATCAATACTGGACCGCGCTGCGGCGGCGGTAGCTCGGGCTGCGGCGACTTGCGCCACCGCTTGTCCGCTTTGCGCGCTCGTGCCCGCGGCGGCCATGGCCAGCGCCAGATCGGCTTCGGCTTGGGCCAGACGCGCGCGATAGTCGCGCTCATCAATCTGCACCAGTGGTTCGCCCTTCTGAATGAGCTGGTTGGCCTGAACATGAACCGTGGTAACAGTGCCGCCCACCTTGGGCAGTATCGGAACGATGGAAGATTCGACTTGGGCGTTGTCGGTTGTCACGTGGCTTTGCGCCCACCACGCATGCCAGCCGGCCCACAGTACAACTCCAGCTACCGCAGCGCTCAGGATGATCTTGGGGAGTTTGCTGGTGGGCGCTTTGGGGCTAATGTCTGGGCTTATTTCTTGGCTCATGGGATGCTTCTTTAAATTACTGACCGGTTAGTCAGTTGGTCGATTATAGCGATTATGGATGGAAAGGATTTCTATGCTTCCGCTCCACGGTTCGCCATGACGTGATCCGGCGTGCCGAGCGCGGCACCAATTCCACGTTGAATGAGATCCAGTTCTGCAATGACTTGTGCGAAACAGGCGTGGCTAGCCTCGGCATCCTCGCGTTTGCAGGCGCTCTCAAGTGCCGCAGAAAGTTTGCCCAAGGGTAGTGCGCCCAGCGTATTGGCAACCCCTTTCAGTGAATGCGCCAGGCGGGTGGCGTTTTGCCATTCCCCTGCGGAAATCGCGGCGGACCATTGCGCGGCGAAGTGCTGCCCCTGGTTGTCACGAAAGCGCCCTAGCACGCGCATGAATAGCTCGATTTGGCCGCCTACTTGTTCCAAACCTAAGGGCATGTCGATACCATCGATCGCCGGGAACATCGCTTTAGCTGGTTCGCTGGTTGTTTCTAGGGTGGTTGCGGGGGAGGGGGCCACATTAGTGTTTTCAGTGTTCCCAGTATTCTCAACACTGGCCGGCAGACAGTACTCCAGTTGCTCGCGTAGGGCCTCCATGCGTAAAGGTTTGGCGACGTGTGCATTCATCCCGACGGCAGCGCAGTGTGCTCGGTCATCGGCGGTGGCATTGGCGGTCAGCGCGATGATGGGCAAATTGGCATATCGAGGGTCGGTGCGTAAGCGGCGGGTGGCTTCAAAGCCATCCATGACAGGCATTTGACAGTCCATTAGCACTACATCAGGCCGGCGTTGAGCGATCGCGTCAAGCGCCTCCTGCCCATTGTTGGCAACACGAGCCCGCAGGCCCACCCCGGCGAGCAATTCGCAAAACACCTCCTGATTGACCTCAACATCTTCCACCAGCAGTATGTCGAGCTGACGAAAGCGCGCCCAAGCGGCGCTGCGGCTCTCACTTGTGGTGACTGGGTTGTGGCGAGGCTTCAGACCGATGTTCTCGGCGAGTGTGTAATACAACTGATGCAGGCTTACCGGTTTGGGTAGTAGGCCGTCAATGTCTGGGCTAAGCGTTTTTAATTCCTCGTTGTTGCTATGTGCGCTAATTAACAGCATCGGTGGGCAGCGTGAGGTCTGGGGCTGGAGAGCGCGCAGACGCGAGATTGTTGCGACCCCGTCGATACCCGGCATCAGCCAGTCGACCAGGCAAGCCAGATAGGGAGCGGCACCCTGTTGCAGACGTATGTGGGCAAGACTGAGAGCCTCTTCACCGCTGGCAGCAACCTCCACCTGCAGGCCGAGCAGGCTGAGTAGTCGTTGCAGGATGCGCCGCGCCGTTGGGTTGTCATCAACGATGAGCACCGGCCGTTGGCAGTGCGGGGCGAGCTGGTGTGTCATCGCAGCGATGCTCAGTGCTGGCGAACGATGGTCCTTCTCCAGAATCACGGTGCAGTGAAAGGTGCTGCCTTTCCCCGGAGTGCTATCGACCCACAAACGCCCATGCATCATGGCGACCAGATGCCGGCAAATAGCCAGCCCTAAGCCCGTGCCGCCGTATTGGCGGGTGGTTGAGTTGTCGGCTTGTGTGAAGGGCTGGAAGAGCTGCGCTATTTGCTCGGCGCTCATGCCGATGCCTTCGTCACTGACGGTGAAATGCAGTTCGACCGTGTCGTGGCCTGTCGTATCGTTTAGTGCGCTGGCATCGTTATTCCCGAGCTCTACACTCACCACGACATTACCGCCCGCCGAGAATTTGATGGCATTGGTGGTCAGGTTAGTCAGAATCTGGCCCAGTCGTAGCGGGTCACCAATCAGTGCGGTCGGGACCTCGCTGCCCAGCTCGTACGCGAGCTCGATCCCCTGATTTTCGGCGCGCAAGGCGACGACACTGGAGAGATGATCAAAGATGGTTTCCAGTGTGAACGGGATGTGCTCCATATCGAGCTTGCCCGCTTCAATTTTTGAGAAATCCAGAATGTCATTGATGATATGGAGTAAGGCCTCGGAGGCGGTTTTTAGCTTGCTCAGATAATTCTGTTGGCGCTCGTTCAGCTCGGTTGCCAGCGTGAGATCCGCCATGCCGATGATGGCATTCATCGGTGTGCGAATTTCGTGGCTCATGTTGGCCAGGAAGAGTGATTTAGTCTCACTGGCGGACTGTGCAATGCGCCGTGCCTCTTCCAGTTCAGCGAGCGTGGTTTGTAGTTGCTTACGTTGTGCTTCCGACTGGCCCAGCTCGATGCTGATTGCCTCTGATAGATGCAAAATCCGTTGCTCGGCACGTTGTTGATCGGTGATATCCAGGAAAGAAAATACACGGCCGACAATTTCACCGTGCAAGCGTTGCGGGTGGGAAAAGCGCATAAACACCCGCCCGTCTTTGAGCGGAATGGTTGAGCGCGAAACATCGTCCGGCTTTTCCATCAGCGCCGCCAAACGGCTCATTAACCGATCTTCGTTACTGACTTGCTCAGCAAGGACGTTGATCAGATCGTCACGGCTCATCAACGGAATATCTGCTGCCGAGATTCCCCACATTTCGGCATAACGCGGGTTGAAATGTGTGACATTACCGGCAAGGTCGGTAACGATAATGCCGTTGTCAGTGGCTTCCAGCGTTGCCTCCATCAGCGAGAGCAGTCGCTGGCTTTTTTCTGATTGCCGAGCTGCGTCGTCAATCGCTTCCTGAGCGGCGGCATTGGCAAGGGCAAGATTGCGATTGACGCTGAAGGTTTGGCGCAGGGTGTGCTCTCGCCACCACCCTATGGCCGCCATAATCAAGGCCATGGTGATAACTTGGTAGTTCCAATAGGCCAGATCAAGGTGTTGCCCATCCCTTGATTGGGCGAGGGCCAGGGCAAAGCCCATGGTAATCAGCGAGCCGGCAACCAGCGAATATTTGAAGCGCACACCGATAATGGCAAAGCAATACAGCTCCAGGATAGTCATGTTGGTAATGCCGGTTAGCAACAAGCCGGGGCCGCCTTCACGATCGATTTCAAAGAGTACCCACAGCAGCAGCCAGCCATTGATGGTGATAAGCAGTGTGAGTACCGTTTCCCAGTAGCGTGCGGCCAGGGGCGTGAACATCAGCAGCAGGGAGCTGAGCATCATCGGCAACAGCACGGTCACGCGCAGGTTATTTGCTACGCTGTTGGGTAGCGAGACCAGGTCGGTGAAGTAGTCGCTCAATACGAGGATCAGCCCAAACCCAATGGCGACGCGCGCGTAACGGTAGTACGTCGCGGCGTAATGCTCGATGAAAGCCTGCTCAACGGCGGGATCGTCAAAGCGAAGAAACAGCCGCCACGGCAACGAGGTCATGGGTGCGACCGGTTTTGCCACAGGCACCACGCTGGGCTGTTCTGATTTGTGCATGACGGACAAATTACCATGAAGCACTGCACGCTTGCCGGCCCGTCATGCGCATATCGCTTATTCGCCAGGTGCTCAAAATCAGCGCCGTCCCACAGCGGCTGACTTTTGGCGGTCGCCTAGGGCATTGACTAGGGCGTTGCCCAAAACATGGCTTAACTTGCCGCTAAGCGACGGACAATAGCTGTTTCGATGCCATCCGCATCGAGGCCGATTTCCTTGAGCAGAAGAGCCGAGTCACCGTGGTCAATAAAGGAGTCAGGCAGGCCCAGGCGCAACAGGGGCTTGCTCAGGTTATGCGTTTCCAGACAGCGCGCCACTTCCGAACCGGCGCCGCCAATGATGGCATTTTCTTCAATGGTGACCAGCAGATCATGTGTGCTGGCCAGTTCCAGGACGAGAGCTTCATCCAGGGGTTTGACAAAGCGCATGTTGGCGACGGTGGCGTCGAGCTTTTCCGCCGCGGCCAGTGCTGGCGTTAGCATAGAACCGAAGGCCAGAATGGCGACGCGCTGACCGTCGCGCATGCGTACACCTTTACCGATGGGTAGCGTCGACAGATCGCTGGGCACCTCGGCGCCACGACCGGAGCCGCGCGGGTAGCGAATTGCCGCTGGGCCTTCGTACTGATAGCCGGTGCTGAGCATGGCACGGCATTCCGCCTCATCGCTTGGTGTCATGACCACCATGTTGGGAATGCAGGCCAGATAGGAAATATCGAAGGCCCCATTATGGGTGGCACCGTCAGCGCCAACCAGGCCACCGCGGTCAATCGCAAAAGTGACGTCGAGGTTTTGCAGGGCGACGTCGTGGATCAGTTGGTCGTAGGCGCGTTGCAGGAAGGTGGAGTAAATCGCCACCACGGGCTTTTGTTTTTCGCAGGCCAAGCCGGCAGCAAAGGTCACGGCATGTTGTTCGGCAATCCCGACGTCGAAATAGCGGTCCGGGTAGAGCTTTTCGAAGCGCACCAAACCGGAGCCTTCGCGCATGGCTGGGGTAATGCCGAACAGACGCGTGTCCTTGGCGGCGGTATCGCAGAGCCAGTCGCCAAAAATCTGCGTATAGGTCGGCTTGCCGCCGCCTTTGCCCGCGACAATGCCGTTTTCTGAGTTGAACACTGAGACGCCGTGGTAGAGCACTGGGTCTGATTCGGCAAGTTTGTAGCCTTGGCCTTTGCGCGTGATCACGTGCAGAAAGACTGGCCCTTCGAGTTCGCGGAGGTTTTCCAGCGTCGGCACCAGTGCTTCGAGGTCGTGACCATCGATTGGGCCGATGTAATTGAAGCCGAGTTCTTCAAATAGCGTACCCGGCGAGATCATGCCTTTGACGTGTTCTTCCACGCGATTGGCGAAGTCCAGCATGCCGGGCATGGTCGAGAGGACTTTTTCACCGGCACGTTTGGCCGCATTGAAGGTGCGCCCAGAGAGCAGTCGTGCCAGATATTTATTCAGCGCACCGACTGGTGGGCTGATCGACATATCGTTGTCGTTGAGGATGACCAGCAGGTTGGCGTCAATGACACCGGCATTATTAAGCGCTTCAAAGGCTTGGCCGGCGGACATGGCGCCATCACCGATGATGGCCACCACGCGGCGGTTTTCGCCCGTGCGGCGGGCGGCGACAGCCATGCCCAGTGCCGCAGAAATCGAGGTTGAGGAATGGCCAACACCAAAGGTGTCGTAGTCACTTTCACTGCGTCGGGGAAAGCCCGAGATGCCGTCTTTCATGCGCAGGCGATTCATGCCGGCACGGCGCCCGGTCAGCACTTTGTGCGGATAGGTCTGATGGCCGACATCCCAGACCAGTCGGTCATCCGGCGTGTTGAAAACGTAATGCAGGGCCACGGTGAGTTCGACCGTCCCCAGATTCGATGACAGGTGGCCGCCGGTTTGCGAGACGGATTCGATCAGAAAGCGACGTAATTCGTCGGCGAGCTCGGGCAGTTGCTCCGGTGCCAGTTTGCGCAGGTCGGCGGGGATGTTGATGTGATCAAGCAGCGGAAAGTTCATCAGTAGCGACGCTCGACAATGAAATCAGTAAGTTGGCCCAGACGCTGGAAATTGTCGGTTTCTGCGCCGGAGGTTCCTAAGGAGGAAAGTTCGCCAAGGATGGCGTGTGCCGCTGCGCGCAGTTCATCAGCCATGGCTTTGGCGCGCGCCACGCCGAGCAGTGTACAGAAGGTTGGCTTGTTGTCGGCGGCATCTTTGCCTGCAGTTTTGCCCAGCGTGGCGGTGTCGACCTCGACATCGAGAATGTCGTCGACCACTTGAAAGAGCAGGCCGATACGGTTGGAAAAACGCGTCAGTGCATCCAGTTGTGCCGCATTGGCGTTGCCGCACAATGCCCCGAGCAGCACCGATGCACGGATCAAGGCGCCAGTTTTATGCAGATGCATGAACTCCAGCTCGGCAATATCGAGCTGCTTGCCCACCGAGGCGAGGTCGATTGCCTGGCCGCCGGCCATGCCGCGCGACCCGGCTGCGTCGGCGAGGATTTTGATCATGGTGACTTGGTGCGTGGCGTCGACGCCGGGTAGCTCGGCAGCCATGACGCGAAACGCCAGTGTTTGCAGGGCGTCACCCACCAGTAGGGCGGTGGCCTCATCAAATTCGACATGACAGGTCGGCTTGCCGCGCCGCAGGACATCGTCGTCCATGCAGGGCAGGTCGTCATGCACCAGCGAATAGGCGTGAATCAGCTCGACGGCACAGCCAGCGGCATCGAGTGCTGCGCCACTAGCGCCCAGCGCCGCGCCTGTTGCATGGCAGAGCAGGGGGCGTACGCGCTTGCCCCCCTCGAGGACAGCGTAACGCATTGCATCATGCAAGCGTTGTGGGGCAACATTTTTGCTTGGCAGGTGAGCGGCCAGAGCGACTTCGGTACGCGCTTGGATGTCCTGCATCCACTGTCCAAAGCTCATGGCGCGCCTCCGGTGACGCTTTTGTCTATTTTGTCGCTTGTTTCCTCATTGGCAAATTCACGCAGTCCATCGGCTTCGAGCACAGCGATTTTCTGCTCGGCGGCGCGCAGCATGCCATTACAGTCGCGTAGCAGCTCTATGCCGCGCTGGTAGCGGGCGAGGGCCTCATCCAGCGAAATTTTCCCCGACTCCATGGCGCTGACGATGGTTTCAAGCTCGGATAGCGCAGTCTCGAAATTAAGACTTTTTTTGGTACTTGTTGCCATGGTTTGCGGTGTTAACTCGGTAAATAAGGGGGGCTGGAGTGGCTATTGATGTGGCTATTGGGCCGGCTGAAGAGGCTAATTTTGGGAGATTTGTCAGTCACGCAGCCCAGCGCAAAGGCAGGAAAATAGCCGATCGAGGCCCGCTTGGTCAAATGCTCTAGACTGCGCAGTGTCGGCGCCGTGCCGACTTTGTTTTTTGTTTTGCCTTTGCGTGTTCCTCTTCGTGCCCGGCGCGGTACCGGCACGAGACGACCGTTCTGGCTTTCCGGGTGTTTATTCTTGGGGGTTGGAATCATGTCTGATATAGCGAATCTGGCGCAGCTTGCGCCAGCAGTTTCTCAGTTTCCCGTCGCGTGGTATTTCGACGAAAAGT